>JACFNL010000052.1 GCA_019454875.1 Candidatus Cloacimonadota bacterium
GGCATGTTTTAAATCAGGTGGTTTTAAGGGATAAGGGCCGTTGCAGCTTTCAAAATCATGGACGAAGGTGCAGTCACAGGCGGCATCTGGATATTCACCATATCAAACCCGTGAAGGATGGGGGCCAGAATACGGTGGAAAATCTGGCAATCCTATGTGAAATGCATCATATTTATCTTCATAATCGGGAAGAAATAGAAAGGTCACTGGCTTTGATTCGGCAGTTTCGTGAAAAGTATGGTTCAAATGCAAATTGAGATTCTGGAAGCAAATGAGTCCCTCAATCAAGTCTGGCTTGAACTGCGGCAGGGGTTATGGCCCCAAAGCAAAAAATCTGAACTTCTTGAGGAAATGGCAAAGATTTTGCGTGGTGAGATCGCGACTGAGTCGGATCCGGATTATGGAGCGGTTGTGTTACTCAAGGAAGAGGTATTCCTGGGGTTTTTAAATAATGAACCATTAGGGCTTCTTGAGCTAAGTGTCAGAAATGATGCGCCGGGTAGTGATGGATTACCAATAGCGTTTGTGGAAGGCTGGTATATTGTTCCGAAATTCCGTGGCATGGGATATGGCAAGGAGCTGATGAAATTTGCACTCACCTGGGCCAAAGATCAGGGATTTAGACGCTTGGCGAGCGATACTACCTCCAATTTTCCCGGAAGTTATGAGGCGCATCTGGCCCTGGGTTTTTCTGAAGTGAAACGGGTCCACCATTTGTGTATTGATATTTAATTAGAGGCCTCAGCAGTTATTACTGTGACTTGATATTTAGTGCATTATCGGTTAGTGTCGGGTTTGTATGCGCTCACTTTTTTTGCATTTTGTGACTTTCCGATTTGTCCTGTATTATTTTGTGGCTTTTTTCCTGTCCTCAGTTCTGGGTAACATGGTGCTGGATTTAGATAGAAGTGTTTCTATTGATGCGGCTTTGGTGAAAGAATCCCTGATTGATGAAATCCAGAAGGTCAAAGAATTGACCTTGGACATTGAAAAGACACATGGGTTTTCTGCGGTTTCAGGTTTTGTCCCCATGTCTGGTGGGGAAAATCAAGCTCTGATACTGGACACTCTTTTGGATGACGATTCAAGCACTTCGGAGTATTCTACTGGGGTCAGTCGCAAGCAGTGGCTAATGGACAATATACCCTGGTTTTTTTATACAGCCAGGTTTTTGCCCCTGATTTTCCTGATCCATCTCTTGTGGTTTGGTTGGCCAGCTAGCAGGGTTTATCACCAGTATCTGAAAGGTGCTCCTTCCGATTCAAAATATCGGCATGTTGCAAGACAAAGAATCCTTGGGCTATCCAGGATTGGCATGATTCACGGGTGCCTAATGGCTTTGATTTTTGGCATGATGCAATGGATCTGTGAATTCCACTATCTGCCCTATTCAGGAGATCGCTGGTTATTGATTCCCTTGTCCACACTGTCGTTTGGACTGTCCTTTGGGGCATTGATCATGGGCCTGTTTGATCCGTTGATTCTGTCTTTGGTTCCGCGTTTGTGCCAGGACGAGGAAATCTATCAAAGCCGTCATGAAAGCTGGTTTCCTGGAATTGCATTTCGCATCCGACTGATGATTGTCAGTGGAATCGTATTGCCTTTTATCATCCTGTTTTTGAGTCAGGTGATTTATAACCCGTTGATCCGTACCTTTTTTGCCTGGCTGATTCAGGAGGAACACGATCCCACAGCTGTGATACATCTGATTCCTGAAATTTTGCATGCGGGGCTTGGCTTTTTTGTGCTGATGATTTCCCTGATTATAGGGATTGTTTTAGGAAGGGGGATTCTCAGATCTCTGGCTGAGCCTCTGGAAAGTCTGGCATTGAGGATGGACAAGGTGCGGTCCGGCGATTTTTCTCAGAGGACTTCGGTACTGGCCAACGATGAGATTGGTCGCACCAAGTCTCATTTTAATTCCATGGTTTTTGGACTTAAGCAAAGAAATGTTCTGGAGGATTCCATCAATCGTTATGTGGGTCCGGAAGTAACTAGCCATATTTTAAGCACAGGAGATTTGAAACTTGGTGGCAAAGAAACGGAAGTTGCGATTTTGATTTCTGATATCAGAAATTTCACCAGACTGTCAGAGACGATGGAACCATCGGATGTAATGAGTCTCTTAAATGAGTATTTTGCTGAGGCGGTTTCGGAAATTCAGTCCCAAGGTGGGGTCGTTAATAAATACATTGGAGATTCTGTACTGGCAATTTTTGGAGCTCCCTTACCTTTGCTTCGTCCTGCCGATATGGCTGTCAGGGCGGCAATTGGAATGCAGATGAGGCTTGAGGAGTGGAACCGTGAGCGCAAAAAAAAGGGACTGTTGTCAATTCAGACGGGAATTGGGATTCATTATGGCCCTGTTGTCGTGGGAAATCTTGGATCCCGCAATCGGCTGGAGTATACAGTGATAGGTGATACAGTCAATGTGGCTTCAAGAATAGAATCCATGACTAAAGTGCTAGGGGCTAGCATTGTAATTAGTGATGTTACGGAAAAGCTGCTTGGAGAGGAAGTAAGAAAATCCGTCAGACTTAAGGCATTTCATAATCTCAAAATTAAAGGAAAATCGTCTCCAAGCAAGTTATGGGGCTTGCATTTGAAGAAAAAATAATTTCCCTGACAGAAGCTTGACATTTTTGGGGTTGAAGTTAGAATTGGATCAGGGGAAAGGATGTATATGCGCTTATCATGGCGAAGCTTTGGCCTTCTTGTGTTGTTGGCTTTTGCGTTTTTGCATCCTGCTTTTTCACAGTCTTTAAACCGAAGAACCATATATTCTGGTCGTGATGGATTGCATAATCTTTTGAAGGATTCTGCCCAAGACCCTGAACTTTCGCGCGTTTTGCGGTCTCAGTCTAGACTTTTAGAGGCTGCTAGAATCTTTAAGCTTAAGTCTATTCCTGCTACTTTAGCCAAAGTATTGGCAAAAAATGGGATTGCAGTGGATATGAAAAGAAGTGAGGCTGAGATTCTGTCCAGTATGGCATCTGCCAAAGCTGCACCTGCGGTACCAGCCGTGCCTGAGGCAGCTTCTTTTAAGGCCAATCCCAGCAGTTTAACTATACCGTCTGCCTCCAAATCCTCTCAGGAAAATACTCAGGTAGCGACCGAGACCAAAAACCAGGACGGGGCTCCTCAGGAAAGAACTGATGTTGAGAAGGGTTTGGTCACTGAGGATGGAAAACCTATCGGCTCAGGAAAGTATGTTCTGCCTGAGGGTAAGGATCTGGATGATGGAGAGGAATCCAAAGATAAAGGATTTTCTATCGGTGGTGCAGGTAGTACGCAGTTGATTGTTAAGGCAACTTACACCCAGTCTTCCCAGACTTTTAGTTCCTTTTTTGGTTTTGTGGCTGTTGGTGGCTACAGTTTTGGCAGTTTAAATCCTAAGCCAGCCAATCGCGATCCATATTTTGGTACATCAGGCGGTGCAATTGTCTCCGGTGGCAGTGGCTCCGGTTCCGGCAGTGGAAGCGGTTCTGGTTCTAGTTCCGGCAGTGGTTCAGGCTCAGGCAGTGGAAGCGGTTCTGGTTCCGGTTCCGGCAGTGGTTCAGGCTCGGGTAGTGGAAGTGGCTCTGGTTCTGGCAGTGGCTCGGGCAGTGGAAGTGGTTCCGGCTCGGGCAGTGGAAGTGGTTCCGGCTCTGGTTCAGGCGATGGTGGTTCTCAAGGCAGCGGTGATGGCTCCGGTTCTGGTTCCGGTTCCGGCAGTGGTTCAGGCTCAGGCAGTGGAAGCGGTTCCGGTTCTGGTTCCGGTGATGGTGGTTCTCAGGGCAGCGGTGATGGCTCTGGTTCCGGTGATGGTAGTTCTCAGGGCAGTGGTGATGGTTCCGGTTCTGGTTCCGGCGATGGTGGTTCTCAGGGCAGCGGTGATGGCTCTGGTTCAGGCGATGGTAGTTCCCAGGGCAGTGGTGATGGCTCCGGTTCTGGCGATGGTGGTTCCCAGCAGGGTATGGGGAATGTAGGGACTCCAGTGACCTTTGATTTGCCTATTGAAGGGATCTATTTCAGGCATTTTGGAAACAGTAAAGATCAGGTGCTACTGAGTCAGAAAATTGGTTCCGGGAATGAGGCTGAATTTTTGGCATTGGCTCAGAGTTCAAATCGTCGCCTGAAAGTGATTTATGAGGGATTGAAGAACAATAAGGATGGCATCAGGCAGGTTCTGAATCAGATTTTGGCAATCAAGGGTGGGGTAATGCCAAAAATCATTCTTGGTGATGAAAATGATGTTGCCCCCACAGGGATTACTGCCAATTATAGTTACAATGACAACGAGGTAATCCTTGGCAATCGGGATTTTGAAGGTTACACGGAAGATGCCATATTGGCCATTGTGGTACATGAAGTGGCTCATTCCCAGCAGGAAGGTAGTGTTGGGTTAACGGCAGCGCAACTGTACGGTCCGGACGAGAGCCACTTTGCCTATGAGGTCACTAGTTTACGCAACGGATATGTAGAAGGCGTGGCTGAATTTTTCCAGGCATATTTTGCTCCCCAGGACTGGAATGGAGTGCAGGTACATATGGCAGCCTGTGGGTTTATCAAAGAAGATCAGAACTCGACCCCAGCCGCACCTAGGTATAACGGCAAGGCTGCTGGAAGTCTGTCGTGTTCTGGTGGCACTCAGGACTATATAGCCTATCAGGATCTGAACAAGGATGATTATCTTAAGGTTGAAGGAGTTGTTGCCAATATACTTCTTGAGTATGCATTTCGTGTTCCCGATGGGTTTTTACATATTCTGGAAGCTTTGAAACAGGACAGAACAGCCAATACCACTTCCTTATCACTGATTCAAAAGTTATCCAGCATCATTCCTGAAGAAGCTGCCGCAAAATTAGGTATTATTATTGATGTTATGACGGCGTTTAAGTTTTCTGTGCAGGAAATCCAGAGTACATTTGGTATACCTTCGGAGGCATTGGCTAAGTATACCGAGCCTCATCCAACTTTTGGGATTGTACCTAGAGATGCTATGAGGGATGAGTCCTTGAAATCGGTTTCAATTGCTGTGGGCAATGTGTCATATCCATATCGATACAATGGTTTTCATGTATTGGATGGTATTTTTGGGCAGGAAGGAATTCCGAGGCTTCCCGGAACTCCAGCCTTGAATAAAGGTGTTGTCAAGGCGGCTGATGCCTCCCATTATCACACTTACAAGGACACGCCTGCGGTATCCACAATGGTACGCACCCTGTCAATTCCTGAGCCGGTGCTGGCGATTCCTGCCGCGGCCAGGGCTTACCAAACCCCCTCAGTTGGTGGTTCTATTCGCTTTTAGGTCTATATTTCTGAAGCTGGTAAGTTAAGCCACAAATACAGAAAATCAGAACAAGCCTCAGTGGGGGATAAAGAAGTGCCAAACCTGTCAGCGCCCCAAAAACACCGCCAATCACCTGAATAAAAACCAGTTCCTGAACAACATCTCCTGTGAGCATGTTTTCCAGTTCCTGCTCATCCATTTTGGCTAACTGCTGTTTTACAATGGCGCGAATATCAAGATTTCTGAGTCCTTCTACCACAGCACGGCTTACAAATGCCTCAAGGTTCTGGCCTTCCAGTTCCATCTTTTTTTGCAAGGATTCCAGAAGCGGATCTAACTGACTTAAGATTTTATCCATGGCCTGTGGCAATTCCGGCAGGATCTTTAACACCTGTACCTTAAGTTTGGGACCCCACCAGCCCTTAAACATTGTAGCCAGTATTTCTCCCATATCCTGGGAACCGGTAAACTCCTGAACCTTGCTCTCCACAAGCTTGGATACTTCTTCCCTGCTTAAATCAGTGTTTACCAGATCCTTAAAAACATTGATGATCATTGACTTAAATTCTGACTTGAAATCATCACGGCCAACTATGGAACGGGTAGCATTACCTAGGTGCTGGATAAATTTTTCAATAATTCCACTCTGATGCAGATAGGATTTGACGATCTCAGGGGAAATCAGGCGGGTCAGAATCCCATCGGAGATACTTTCAATCAGTTCTTCTCTTTTGGCAGGTATCAGGCCCTGCCAGATCGGGTTGGGGTGCCTTGGATGAAAAAGCATTTTGATTGCCAGCCAGTTTGTACCATATCCTACGGCCATAGGGGCCAGGATCATACCAAGAGTGGTTGTAGCCGGATCAGATAACAGGCGAAGTTCACTAAACCCAGGAAAAAGAAGAGAGAAACCAAACAAAAGAGAATGCAAAAAAAGCCAAATCAGAAAGAGGGAGCTTAAATAAAACATTGGTCTTTCCAGAAGATTGATGTAACGGGCCAATTTCAGTGACAATGCCTGAGGTGGCTGTTCTGCCTCAATTCTGACTGCTTCTGTTCTACGATTGCCAAGAATTAATCTTACACTAAGTCTTGTGCCCCAGCGTGATAGGAAGGATGAGATCCCTTGATAGGATGAATCAGGCTGAACAGGTTGAACTGGTTCAACAGGCTGAACAGGCTCAGGCGGGGAGATTTTCTTAATTTTGGAATCAGTTCCTAAGAGCCGTTTTCTGAGCCAGGCAGATTGTGATGCAGTTTGTGAAAGCCAGCGAATCAGACTCATGATTTTTGAATCGCGATCACCTTAAGATGGGCAGGAAACTGAGGGGAAGATGGATAATCTTCAGCCTGTCCGGGCATAGGCAAAAGACAGGCTGTGTTTTGTCTCACAAGGGGGGTCATCACCAGGTTTTCAAACTGTTTCTGGGTCAGGCTTTCCGTATTGACAGAAAAAAAGAGGATTCCCTGAGGATTTAAAAGTTGCATAACCTGTTCTGCCATTTCTCCAGCATGGGATTTTACGCTAAATCCCAGTTTTCCCTTCTTATTTCTGGCCATAGTTGGGGGATCAAGAATAATCATGTCAAATCTGCGTCCCCGTTTCTGAAACAGCCGCACGGAATCCAAAAAGTCACCCGCTACCAGAGAATGCTGGTTTTCGTTTAACTGGTTTAGTAAAAAATTGGATCTGGATCGTTCTATGGATCGTTTTGATAAATCGACTGACACGGAACTTAGGTTGGGGACGGCAATGCCAAGGGCCACCGTAAACAAAGAAGTATAGGCAAAACCATTTAACAGAGACTTCACATTCCCGGATTTTGCAAGATCAATAAGAGCGGATCTGTTGTTTCTCTGATCCATAAAAATACCCGTACTGATACCATCTCCAAGATAAACCTCTGCCTGAATCCTGGCCTCCTGTACTAATAGAGGGCTTGTGGCATTTAATCCGTAAACCGAGGCTTCAGACTGTTCCCCATAGGTTCCATGCTGATTCAGACTTCTGTCTTTGAGGTAGACTCCTGAAATTTTAAATCCTGAACTGTTTAACTGCTGCACGATTTCAGGAATCAAGGGTCGTATCGTACCCTGATACTGATTGATTACAAGATAACCAGCATAATAATCTATGGACAGCCCAGGACATTTATCCGAGGCACCGTGGACCAGTCGAAAAGCAGTGTATTGTTTTTTGACAGGATCTTTTAGAAAAACAATTCTCTTTTCACATGATTTAATTATATCTGGTACTTTCATTGAACCATCCCCGAGCTTGTATTGACCTTTATGATAGGATGAGCAGCAATAATTATATAGCATATATTAAGGGAGTGATTATGGAAAAACACCTGAGCTTTCTCACCCGCAAGGAAATCAAGGAGCTCCCGAAGACTGATTTGCATGTTCATCTTGATGGCTCTGTACCACCGGCTTTGGTTTATGAGCTGGCTAAGGAACAGGGAATTGATTTAGTCAAGATCTCAAGGGACATGGGAATTGGAAATTTGGAAACAGGCAGTGTTGATGAACTGGAGACCAAGATATTTAAGGAGACCTATGATTCTCTTTCGGAATATCTGGTGCCGTTTGAGCTGATTAATGTGGTGCTTCGTTGTCCTGAGGGCTTAAAAAAGGCAGCCTATCATTTTGCCAGGGATAACTTTCGGGAAGGGGTCCGTTATTTTGAAGTGAGGTTTGCCCCTTAGAAGCACTGGCAAAGTTCGTTTGAGTGGATGGATATAGTGAGTTCTGTCAATGATGGATTGAAGCAGGCCGCAGATGAGTTTAACCAGAGGCCTGAAATTGTTTCAGGGCGTGAGCCTGAGTTTAAGTACGGTATGATTTTATGCGCCATGCGTATGATCAACCAGCATATGGGAGATTATTTCCGCTATCTGTATGAACTGCATGTGGGAGAGGATTTACAGAATCTATCTGCTATGGCCTCCATGGAAGTGGCTAAACTGTGTTTTATGTGTATGGAAGCCGGATTGCCTGTAGTTGGATTTGATCTGGCGGGACGGGAAGACGGATTTCCTGCCGAGGTGCATAAGGAAGCGTTTATCTACTGTTATGAGAGAGGAATTGGCACTACCTGTCATGCAGGAGAGGCCTATGGCCCTGAAAGCATGAAGTCTGCTGTAAAAGACTGTATGGTGAGGCGCATTGGACATGGAACGCAGCTTTTTAGAAAGCAGGCTATTCACAAACGGACTGCCGAGGGTCGGCATCTGACCCGTTCTGAAAGACGGGAATATGTTACGGATATTGTGGAATGGATTGCTGATAACCGTGTTGCTCTTGAGGTCTGTTTAAAGTCAAACTCCCAGACTCTGCCTGAGTACCGTGATTTAAGTAACCATCCTTTTCCCCACTACATCAGAAACAAGTTTCGTATTGCATTGTCCACTGACAACCGGGCCATTTCCCGAGTGAGTGTTACCGATGAATACGAAAGAGTCATCAATCTTTTTAATGTGAATGAAAGAGTCTTTAAAAACCTCTGTATTGGGGGATTTAAGGCGGCATTTTTCCCCGGGCCTTATTTGAAGAAACGGGAGTATATTGCTAAAATCATTGACTTCTACGAGGAAAAAATGGCTCAGTTTCGCAAGAAGGCTGATGCTACCAAGCCTAAATATCGTGAAATGGATGAAACATTAGCAGACGAATAAAAGGATGAACCCATGATTCCCTGGCCCTATATATTGCGTGAAGAAGAACAGCTTCTGGTTACTTCTTTATCCAAAAGGTATGTGATTAACGGGCCGGGGATGTTTGTCCTTCCTCCTATGCATTCCGTGATATCCCGTAGAAACGGGATATCTTTGAGTGCCAATGAATACGCCCATATAAAAGATGAAATGACGGCCCAGATCCGTCTGGTGACGGGCCCGTGTTTCTTTTTTCTTGGCCCTAGTGAGGAAATGATATTACATGCTGAGTCATTTTCTTTGGCCCAGGATGAATATGTCAGGATCTGTAACCGAAGTACAGGCCATGAGCGGGTTGTAACCGGAGAGGCCTCTGTATTTCTTTATCCCTTTGAGAGTGTATCGGAAAGCGTCCGTAAGGGAATTATTCTCGATTCTCAGACTGCGGTAGCGGTGCGAAACCTCAAAAATGGGGAATTGAGGCTGGAGAGAGGAGAAGGTGTCTTTTTTCCCAAGGTCGAGGAAAAGATTGAAGGACCACGCTACAAGATTCGGCTCGAGGAACATGAGGTACTGGTTTTAAAAGATGAAGATGGGAAGTTTCATTTTCACAGTGGCAAGGAATTAAAAGCCGGGTTTTTTGTGCCGCCTTATTGGGAGGTTTTAACATCGCGCTGGTCCTCTGGACTCCACAAAGATCAAAGGGAATTAAAAATTGAGAGATTTGATCTGAGGCCCAAATTTATGTGGTATGAGTTTGATGTTCGTACCCGGGATAATGTGGAGCTTACGGTAAAAATTACCTTCTTTTGGCAGATTGTGTCCGTAACCACCCTGGTTCGAGCAACTGATGATGCTTCTGGTGATGTTTGTGCCCGAGCCCGCTCCAGAATTATTCAAAGTGTTTCTACAGTAGACTTTGCCGACTTTTTGGCCCGATTTAATGTTCTGGTGCATGATGCTGTTATAAATTCTCAGGATTCCTTTTACAAGGAAAGGGGTCTTGAAATCCATTCTGTAGAGGTAAGAGAGATTGCCTGCCGTGATAAAAGAACCCAGGACATTCTGGCAGAAATTATTCAGGAGACCACTGACAGAATGAATCGAATTCAGAAGCAGGTCTCTGAAAATGAAATTTCCATGCGCAAACTGGAAGGGGAACTGGCAGCCGAAGAGGCCCAGTCCAAACTTCAGGCACAGCAGTTGCAACGGTTTGAGGCACAGGCCAAAGCCGAAGGAGAAAGACAGGCCCTTGTAGTAAGATCCTTTCTGGAGGGACTTGGCCCTGATTTGTCTTCCGAGAACAAATTAAAACTGTTTGAACTGCTAAGACGCAAGGAAACTTTAGAGGCCATGGCCAAAGCTGACACCCGCTTCTTTCTGACCAGGGACGACATGGAAATCAAGCTTGATTTCCATGGCTGATACTATTTAACGGGCCGTCAGATTTCCTCTTAGCTCCTGATCTCTTTCTATGGATTCAAACAGGGCCTGAAAGTTACCTTGTCCAAAACCTTCCGCACCTTCACATCTTTGAATAATTTCAAAAAAGAAGGTTGGTCTGTCACCAATGGGTTTTGTGAACAGCTGTAGGAGATAACCCTTACCTTCTGTGTCACACAGGATTCCGTGTTCCTCAAGTTTGCTGATATCCTCGCGGATAGGGTAATTCTTTTTTCTCAGATCCTCGTAGTAGGTTTTAGGAACTCCCAAAAACTCGACCCCATTTTTTCTTAAGGCGGCAATGGATGAGATAATATCGTTGGTGGAAATAGCGATATGCTGAATTCCTGAACCATGATAGTGCTCAAGATATTCTTCAATCTGGGATTTCTTCAGGCCCTCATACGGTTCGTTGATAGGATTTTTGATGACTTCATCCTTGGTTCTAACGACCTTGGATAAAAGGGCTGAAAACTGGGTAGAGATGTCTCCCGGGCCAAAATCAATAAAGGTTTCAAAGTCCATGGCCTTATTAAAATAGTCAGCCCAGCGATTCATCTCATTTTCACGCACATTCCCAACGATATGATCAATTGCAATCAGGCCTGTGTCTTCTTTAGTGGTCACCAGATTTTGATTAGGTTTTCCAAAGCCAGGGCGGAAAATTCCACGGTAATTGTCACGATTAAAAAACACGATTTCACTGTCATCATAAAGGCGGATTGCGGCTTCCTGAACAAAACCATCCTGATCTTCATACCGCCTTGGAGTCAGAACGGGAATAGCTGTTTGTTTCACGGCTTTTGAAAAGGCATGTTCCACGGAGTCTACCTCTACCGCCCAGCGTTTTACCCCATCACCGTGCAGGTTCAGAAACATCTGAATTTCACTGGAGGAGGGTTGAAGAGGTCCAGTTACCAGTATTTTGAGATTGTTTTTTTCCAATAAAAAGGAGATTTTGTCCCTGATACCAGTCTCTGGCCCACAGTAGGCTGTACACTCAAGACCTAAAGCCTTGGCAAACCAGTAGGCAGTCATTTTTGCTGAACCTACATAAAACTCTACAAAGTGATATCCGCGAATTCCCATACTGTTAGCCATAAAAATCCCCTCTACTTTTTGGCGATCCAGGATCGTTCATAAGTGCATTCTTCAATTTCCAGGGCCCTGCTGGACAATAGAAGAGGTTCAAAAGTATCAATCATTACTGCGAGTTCCTCGGTGCTGTGCTGACCCACACTAGCCTCTGTTTTTCCGGGTTGAGGTCCATGAGGGATGCCAGCCGGATGCAGGCTGATGCTTCCCGGTTCAATGCCGGATCGACTCATAAAATTGCCTTCAATGTAAAAAATCACCTCATCACTGTCAATATTGGAATGATAATAAGGAGCAGGGATGGCTTCGGGGTGAAAGTCAAACAGCCGGGGTACAAAGTTACAGACCACAAAATGAGCCGATTCAAAAATCTGATGAATTGGTGGGGGAAGGTGCAGCCGACCAACAATAGGTTCAAAATCATGAATGCTTATAGCAAAGGGGTAATAACATCCGTCCCATCCCACAGTATCAAAGGGATGGTGATTCATCACCTGCTCAAAATAGCGGTTGTGACGACGGATCGTAACTTTGGTTTCCTCACAGGAATCAATGGTTTCCAAAACGGTAGGCAGTTTCAGATCTCTTTCACAAATGGGACTGTGTTCCAGAAACTGGCCTTGACGATTCAGATAACGGTTAGGAAAACGAATGGGTTGCAGGGACTGGGTCAACAAAAAGCGATCCCCTTGGGAATACTGAAACTGATAGGTCAGTCCCTTGGGTATGACAACATAATCTCCCCCACAAATCTGAACATTGCCAAACTCGGAGCGAAGCCAGCCCTGACCTGTTTCCAGATACCATAGTTCATGGTGGGATGCGTTTCTAAACAATGTATCGGGCACACCAAAACCTACGGAAATCTCTACCTGCTGGTTAAACATCAGTGGGATTCTTGAGGTTAACCAGTCCTCGTTGCGACCCAATTCGGCTGTTTTGAGATGCCTGTAGGTCAGGGAATCCGACTTGTCCGAAACCACGGGAAGGGGTTGGGGCAGGTCATGAATTGCCAGGGTAGCTGAAGGCAGATCCAGCTTGTAGGCCAGACTCTGGATTCCACTGAATCCTTCCAGACCAAACAGGTGTTCTCTATGTAATGTCCCGTCCTGTTTTAAAAAGGTCACATGCCGTTTCTTAGGAAGTTTACCAAGACTGTGGTAGTGCATATCAGCTCACTGAAAGAACAACCGCTTTTAAAACATCCATAGCTGTAATCAGACCTGTAATCTGAGTGTCCTTAACAATGACCACTCTGTGAATATGGTTGTCAACCATGATTCTTGACAATTCCGAGAGGTTGGCCGTCTCAGGCAGGGTCACAGTATTTTTTACCATCAGATCTTTGACTAACAAATCATCAACCATCCAGTGCTCACGGATAATCTTGCTGGCCAACAAACCATCAAGCTGAAAGAAGTCTGTCTGGGTGATAATTCCTACAAGGTCCCCGTCGGAGCTAGTTACGGGCAAGGCTGTAATATCCTCCTCGACCATAATCTGTCTTGCTTCCCGCAACGGTTTATTCTCATCGATTGTCAAAACATTTCTGGACATGATGTCACTTGCACGCATACGCTTCGTCTCCTTTATTTGGCTCCATATTACTAAATGGAGTATTTGAAATGCAAATTAGAGATCGGACACTTCTCAAATTGGACTCTTCCGCCCCCAAATTTAGTTCCACAATAGCACTAAACTCTTGCCAATCCAATATAAGTCCCAAATCTCTGGCCAGATCCATCAGGGTTTTTTCTTCAGGATCTAAAAGTAAATTGATTTTGCCCCCAGGAATCAGAATCAGATAACCCTTTTCTTTTAAGAGGGAGACCAGTTCTGAAAACTGATGGGTTGCTATGGGAATACAAAACCGGAGTTTTGCCGTATCCATAAGCTTTCCTTCACGGCCAGCGTCATGGATCAATGTAAGTATTTTTATGGAGTAGGCCAGCTTTTCGGCGGGACTAAGGTTTGAATCCCAAAAGGAAAACAGGCGTTCTGCACTGCGGATTCGCCCCCATTCAGGCAAGGTGGCAGTGAGTACTGCACCAAACAGGGCTGCTAACCAGGACAAATAAACCCAGAACAGAAAAATTGGAACGCTGGCCAGGGCACCATAGATGGCCTGATAGGTAGGAAACTGGGTTATGTACCAGACAAATGCCCACTTAAGGAAACGAAACAGGACCGTAGTAACCACGGAACCTAAGAGGGCATGATGCCAGCGAACCACGGTGTTGGGCAAAAATGCAAACAGCAGAAAAAATGCAATTAGCTCCAATATGGTACTCAGGCCGAACTTATAGAGGGTTTCTATCCAGGAAACCCCCGGAATCTGAAGCTTATGGGCCGTAGCAATCACTAATGAAGAAAAGGAGAGGGAGGCTCCGACTAAAAGGGGGCCAAGGGTTACAAATGCCCAGAACTTCAACAGGTTAAAAACCAGGCTGTTTTTTTGCTGTGACTTGAAGATCTGATTAAAGGCCTCCTGAATGGTCCAGAGTAAAAGCAGGGTGGTTACGCTAAGAGTGATCACTCCAATGCTGGTTAACTTTCCGGCATTTTTAGAAAACCCGGTGAAGTATTCATCTATGGCCGTTCCGGCAGTGGGCACAAAAACTTCAAAAATTAGGGCCCTTAACTGAGATTCCATGCCGGCAAAAGCAGGAAAAGCCCCAATCATGGCAAAAGCAATTACAAGCAGGGGAGCTAGGGATAAAATGGTTGTATAACTCAGCCCTGCCGCTATCCTGGGACAGCCATCTGCCATAAATCTTCTTCCTACAAGGATGAGAAACGCCATTACCCTTTTCATGGCGCGATTATAGCATCATCCGAAAAAATGAGATACAATCCGGTCCTATGGACAGAACACCTACTATTAGTGCAGAACAAATCAAAACCTTGAATCGGCCTGGCCCCCGTTATACCTCTTATCCTACCGCCCCGGTATGGACAGAGGCTGTGGGTCCAGAAGAATTTGTTTCAACGGTTCAAAATGCGGATTCAAATCAGGATATTTCTCTTTATTTACATCTGCCTTTTTGCCCCAGGCATTGTCATTTCTGTGGGTGTAATGTGATTATTACCTCCAATCGTGAGGTGATTTCTGAATATGTCAGGATCCTAGGACAGGAAATCGAAAGGATTTCTCGCTTATTCTCTTCACGCAAGGTCAGGCAACTGCAATGGGGTGGGGGTTCTCCAACTCACTTAAGTCCTGAGGAAATTGTTTGGCTTTCTGACAAAATCCGTTCCAGTTTTTCCTTTGCCAAGGATTTTGAATCAGGTATTGAAATCAACCCTCAATACACTACAGAAGAATTGCTAAATGCCATTTCCAAGGCAGGCTTTAATCGAATTTCCATGGGTATTCAGGACTTTGATCCCAAGGTTCAGAAAGTGATTAACCGTATTCAGCCGTATGAGCAGGTTCAGTCTGTCATGCAGATGGTCAGGGAGCGATTTTCTGGTCGCAGCGTCAATTTTGATTTGATTTATGGTCTGCCTTACCAGACCAGAGAAAGTTTTCAACGCACTTTATCTCAGGTGCTTGAACTTTCCCCGGATAGAATGGCTCTTTACAGTTATGCCCATGTCCCCTGGTTAAAACCATTAATGAAACTTTTTCCTGAGGGCAGTCTTGCCGATCAGGTGGAAAAGATGGGGATTTTTACAGATTCAGTAAATACCATGTTGTCTCATGGTTATCAGTTTATTGGCCTGGATCACTTTGCTAGACGGGAAGATCCCTTATCCAAAGCATTTGATGATAGGAGCCTGCACAGAAACTTTATGGGGTATACAACCATGAAGGGGCTTGATCTGATCGGAATGGGAATGACTTCCATATCGCAGGTTGATTCGAGCTTTTTCCAGAATCACAAAAAGCTGTCTACCTGGAGAGATGCGGTTCAAGCTTCAAAATTACCCATACACAAGGGCCATATCTGTAGCCCGGAAGATAAGTACAGGCAAAAGGTAATTGATCAGATTTTGTGCCAGTTATCTTATCAGGAAGATGGATTTTCCCATAAATTTGCACTTGAGTATGAGGAGCTTGTGCCCCTAAGAGATCAGGGGCTGATTGAGCTGGATGAAACTGGACTCAGGGTAACTGATTTAGGCCGATTTTTTATGCGCAATATCTGCTTGCCCTTTGATACCTACTACAGAGAGCAAAAAAAGTCTGAGAAACCCATGTTTTCCCAGACTGTTTAATCTGGGTGACTAGGCTGGAACCTCCTCGGATTCTTCCTGTTCCACCAATTCGTTAATCTTTAAAAGAGATAGTGCTGCTGGGGTTTCGTGGGTGTCTTTGACCTCGGTAGTCTCCGATGAGTTCTTGATTTTTACTGTCTGATTCATTGATTTCCTCCGCTGAAATCGATAAGGATTTCACAGCCATCTGCTGAAGGGGTAATACTAAAGGCAGAATCGTCTGGACAAACAGACTGCAAAAGTCGGCGAATCCCGATGTTTTCCGAAGCGGCAAAGCTTCTTACCTTTTTATAACCCATTGAGCGTGCGTACTCTGTAAGGCGCTTAACCAGTTCTCTGGCCAGACCCTGTTTTCTATAGTTTTCTGCTACAACTACCGACATTTCACAAATGTCTTCACCCTTGTGGGCATGATACCTGGCTACTCCAATAATTTTTGCACTGAAATCTCCTGGATCAAAAACTGCCAATGCCATGGTGTTTTTGTAATCAAGATTCACCATGTTCTGAGCTTTTTCCTGGGGCATACTTTTAATGCTTCCCAGATACCTGTTTTGTATTGTATGTAAATTGTGAGAATAAAAAAAGTCCTGGAGCAATCTTTCGTCGGCAGGTTTTAAGGGGCGGACTCTAAGAGTTTTATCCTGTACGGTAATCTGCGATTCCATCTGTTTGGGATAACTGAATTCCGGATTGAGTACCTGCTGGTTGAAGTACACATATTTTGTCTGTTTCACAAAATCCAGAAGTTCCTTTCTGAAGTCTGGGTGGGCTATGGAAATGAGTTCCACAGCTCTTTCACGAATGGATTTTCCATGCAGATAGGCAACACCAAATTCTGTTACAATGTAGTGGGCATCACCTCGTGAAGTCACCACACCTGCCCCTGAAAACAGTTCAGGCACAATTCTTGAGATGGTACCATCCTTGGCTGTTGCTGGCAGGGCAATGATTGGTTTTCCACCTTTGGATCGGGCTGCTCCACGCATAAAATCTACCTGCCCCCCAATACCTGAATAGAACTTTTTTCCAATACTGTCAGCACAGATCTGACCAGTCAAATCAACCTGCAAGGCTGAGTTAATTGCAACCACTTTATCATTTTGAGAAATAATAAAAGGGTCATTGGCATAGTCGGATGGGTAAAATTCCACCAGGGGATTTTCATGCACAAAATCATAGAGCCGTTTTGAACCTCTGACAAAGGAGGTCATGGTACGACCCTTCAGAATTTTTTTTGTCTGATTGGTGATTACCCCAGATTCAATCAAGGGGATCAGCCCATCAGAGAACATTTCTGTGTGCACTCCCAGATTTCGTTTATGGGAGATACTTTTTAAGACAGCATCGGGAATGGCCCCAATCCCCATCTGTAAAACGGACCCGTCCTCAATCAATTCGGCGATATTCTCACCTATCCTTGAGTTGACTTCATCAATGGCACCAGGGTCCAGTTCAGGAATGGGATAATCCGCATGCACCACCATGTCAAGACGGGAATAAGGTACAAATGATTGACCAAAGGTTCTTGGCATCTGAGGATTTATAACAGCTATAATTCTTTTGGCACTGTCTACAGAAGCTCTTACAATATCAACGCTTACACCAAGGCTGCACATCCCATGTTTATCGGGAGGGGTTACACTGATTAAAGCCGTGTCGAGATCAAAACTTGGAGAACGGATTAGGCCCGGGATCTCTGATAAAAAGATGGGGATATAGTCGGCAATACCTTCCTGAACCGATTTACGGACATTTTCCCCAATAAAAAAGTTTGTGGACCGCAGGTTGTCCTTGAGTTCCTCACAAACATAATCAGCCTTGCCCAGGGTAAAAATATTGAACACCTGATTGTCACGAAAGTGGCTTCCATGCTCGTACAGGGCCTTTACCAATGGCAATGGTACAGAAGAACCCGAACCCAAAAAAATCCGCTTGCCGGGCTGAATTGAGAGCACAGCCTCCGAGGCACTTACAACAACAGGCATAATCACATCCACGAGCTAGTCCGTTAGTACTATATAGGATGGGATTATACCTGTTTTGTCAAGAAACTACCAAAGCCATACCGCAAATCGTTCATCTGCTCCATTATTGAGCAGATAATTGACCATTCTAGGATGCTGATTTTCCAGAGCCAGACTTAATGGTGTATTGCCAAAACAATCCATCTGATTAGGGCTGATCCCCGTATCCAAAAGCATTTTGACAAGAGAAAGATTCCCATCCTGAGCAGCAGCAAACATAGCTGAGGCCTGATACAGATCCGTAAAACTGATTTGTTTCTGCAATGGAGCTAAAACATCATGCACACCATCTGTAAAACAGCCAAGTCTGTTAAAGTGAGCAAAATTCTGTATGTGCCGTGGCAGGTAGACATTGTCTATAGGAATCAGGACATAACTATCCTGTACAGTATAGAGTGTCACTGATTGAAAATTAGTGTTAGCAGGGCAGGAACTGTTCATTTTACAAACAGTTGATTCCATGATTAACATGGTGCCCATTAAAAGGTTTAGGAAAAATAGCACCGCAACAAGCGCCTTGTGTGTCATCTCATCCTCCCCAGTTTCTTATTATCCTAACATAATTTTTTTCTTAGCACATCTTCGAGCTTAATTAGATCTTTTGTGAAGTTGCGAATTCCTTCTGCAAGTTTTTCGGTTGCCATCGCATCTTCGTTTAATGACCAGCGGAAAATCTTCTCGTCCATGGGTATTTTTTCAATACTCATGCCCTGGGCTTTTTCCTCATCAAGCTTTTTGGCAAGAGTTGTATGGTTATCCTGAAGCTCCTGAAGCAGTTTTGGGGCGATGGTTAGATAATCACAGCCAGCCAGTTCCTGAATCTCGGAGATATTGCGAAAACTGGCACCCATCACAATGGTGGGAATATCAAATTTTCGGTAGTAGTTATAGATGGCTGTAACTGAAACTACCCCTGGGTCTTCAGAACCGCTGTAGTCCTGGCCAGTATTTTTTTTGTACCAGTCCAGAATTCTGCCAACAAAGGGGGAAATCAGGGTAATTCCTGAGTTAGCGCAGGCTACGGCCTGGGCCATTGAAAAAAGAAGGGTCAGATTGCAGTGAATCCCAACTTTTTCAAGGATTTCAGCAGCCTTGATACCTTCCCAGGTCGAGGCAATTTTTATCAGGATACGATTTCTGTCGATGCCTGCTGCCTCATACATGGAAATGAGTTTTCTGGCTTTTAAAACCGTCTTTTCTGTATCAAAGGACAAACGGGCATCTACTTCTGTTGAAACCCTGCCGGGCACAATCTTTAGAATCTCCAGCCCAAAATTCACACAGAGCCTGTCCATAACATCATCCAGAGTTTTTTCCTTTAGTGCGGAATCTACCAGATGCTGGTACTCAGGCATTTGAGCTGCCTGATATATAAGGGATGGGTTGGTTGTGGCATCGGTAGGCGTATACTTTTCTATGGAGGCAATGTCTCCTGTATCTGCGACTACAATTGTGTATTGTTTCAAGGCTTCGAGTTGATTCATTTAGGATCCTTTTGTATGTTTTTTGATAAACAGTTCAATTAAACCACTGGTAGAGCTGTCGTGAATACCCGGTTTCCCCTCAAAATCAGAAAGAATGGATTTAGCCAGCTTTTTACCAAGCTCAACTCCCCATTGATCAAAACTGTTAATTTCCCAAAGAACTCCCTGAACAAAAATTTTATGTTCATAGAGGGCGATAAGGGCACCGAGGCTGTGGGGAGTCAGTTTTTGCATAAGAATGGTATTGGAGACACGGTTTCCATAAAAGACCTTGTGTGGGGCCAGTTTACGAATTTCCTCTTCACTTAAATCCGATTTCTTAAGTTCAAAAATTACCTGTTCCAGGTTC
This sequence comes from Candidatus Cloacimonadota bacterium, assembly GCA_019454875.1. GTDB lineage: Bacteria > Muiribacteriota > UBA6191 > UBA6191 > UBA6191 > UBA6191. The sequence goes on from JACFNL010000052.1 coordinate 19,551, forward strand.
AGTCCAAAGGCTAGTGCCTCAGTCTGGGCAAAAAAATGTGACATCAGAATTTTGTGGTGTTCTCCAATGGGGTTCAGGGATTCAAAAAAACCGATAAAATCACAGGAGATTTTGTGCGTTCCCTGATGGATCAGCTGATAAAAGGCATGCTGACCGTTAGTGCCGGGCTCACCCCATAAAATCTGGCCCGTCTGATAGTCTACAATTTGACCGTCCCGATTCACAGACTTACCGTTAGACTCCATATCAACCTGTTGAAAATGGGCGGCAAATCGGTGCAGGTACTGGTCGTAAGGCAGGATGGCATGGGAAGGCATGTGATAAAAACTGGAGTACCAGGTACTGATCATTGCCAGAATCACAGGCAGGTTTTCCCAGTCGGAGGCTTTACAAAAATGTTCGTCCATCTCATGGGCTCCAGCAAGAAGCTCCATAAACCCCTGTTTGCCAATCTGCAAGGCGATGGGCAGGCCAATTACAGACCAGAGGGAATACCTTCCCCCGACAAAATCCCAGAATCCAAAGGCATTGTCAGGATTCATGCCGAACTCGGCTACAGCTTTTAGATTGGTTGACATGGCAGCAAAATGCAGTGAAACAGCCGATTCTCCCAGGGCATTAATCAGTGCATCTCTGGCTGTAAAAGCATTGGTCATGGTCTCCTGGGTTGTGAAGGTTTTGGAGGCCACCAAAAATAGAGTGGTTTGCAGATCTACCTTTGCCAGTGTATTGGCAATGTGGGTTCCATCCACATTGGAAACAAAATATACAGTGGGCCCATCGGCATAAAATTTTAAGGCTTCACAGACCATGGATGGCCCAAGATCAGAGCCACCAATTCCAATATTGATGACGGATTCAAACTTTTTTCCGGTAAAGCCACGACGAGTTCCAGAGCGGATTTCCTCGGAAAACTGAAGCATTCTGGATAATTCCTGATGGATCTGCGCTACAACATTGACCCCGTCTACAAACACCTTGGATGTGATTGGTGCTCTTAAAGCGGTGTGAAGTACAGAACGGTTTTCTGTCCAGTTGATTTTATCCCCGCCAAACATTTTTGATATATGTTCTTTAAGCCTGGTCTCTTTGGCTAGAGAAGATAAAAGTTCTTTGGTTTTTTCTGTAATCAGATTTTTGGAGTAATCCAGAAAAATTCCACAGCTTTCGGTGGAAAACTGCGAAAATCGATTGGGATTTTGCGAAAACAGATCTCTTAGATGCAGATCTTCTACATCATGATAATGATTTTTTAATGTCTTCCAGGCTGAAGATTGACTTATCATAAATCACTGCTTCCTTTGTTCCTTTAAAATATTTTTGGCATCAGGGTCACTATCTATCAGATCTTTTAAATCCTCTGAAGCACTGGTATTGGGAAAATCCAACAATACACTTTCTAATACGGTTTTGGCCTCGGTGATTTTTTTTAGTTTCAGAAGGCTGAAGCCAAAATCATAACGGAGTCTGGCATGGGTTCCATCGGGGTACATTATGGGATCCTTACTGAGAAGATAAAGGCCTTCGCGATAATGCCTTTCTGAAGTCTCATAATCCTGATTTTCCAAAAGTTCCTTGGCCAGATTCAGATGTTGCCAGGCCGTTTTAGGATGTACTGGATCAAGTTTAATCTGTAAGTCTTTTATCCCTTGATCTGGGTTTTGTGCCAGAGTCATTGTCTGCATAAGAAACGGAGGGGCAGAATTGTAATGGATGATGGCCTTACTCAAGATAATACAGCCTACAGCCTCATTATCAAAATCACATTCTTCTCCTAAAACCGACCCTTCAGGAAGGCTCTGAAAATCTTCGACTAAAAACGGAAGTTCGTCCAATCCGTCTTCATCAGAAAACTCAAAAAACCTGGGCAGTACAGTGTTTAGTCGATCCCCGGAATCCAGACCAAGAACCAGTAGGGTTTTACCGTTTGAACCAGGCCAGATAAATGCGGATTTTGGACGGAAATTTTCAAATGTTCCAAGACTAAAACTCTGATCCTTTATTTGAAGACTGAGAGTAAAACCACTTGCCCTGATACAGGGCTGTGTTCTTGATTCACTACAGAGTCCCAGTTTTTGAATGGGAGTACAATCTGGACTAAAACAGAATATGGCGAATAGAATTAGATAAATCATAACTTTGATTTGTTTTGTGAAAAATCAAGAATTGCTTCCGAAATGGCTTGCAGTTCCAGGACTTTTACGGCGGCATTCAATTTTACGGCTGCACCAGGCATCCCATATACTACAGAACTAGCCTCGTCCTGGGCAATAGTGTAAGACCCTGCATTTTTCATCTGTAGAAGCCCCAAAGCTCCATCGCTTCCCATTCCAGTCAGAAGAATCCCCATACAGTTTTTGCCTGCAAGTTTGGCTGCTGATTTAAACAGAACATCTACAGCCGGTTTCTGATAGTTAATCTGGGGGCCGGATCTTAGCTGAATCTGATAATCAGCCCCGCTGCGAGACAAGACTAGATGAAATCCTCCTGGAGCTATATATACATATCCAGGCAGAACCGATTCGAGATTTTCTGCTTCCTTGACTTCAAGAGAGCAGACACGATTCAGGGTTTGGGCAAAGGACTGGGTAAAAACTGGGGGCATATGCTGGACAACTACAATGCCCGGAAGCCCACGGGGAAGAGGTCTTAATACTTCTTCAATAGCACGGGTTCCCCCGGTAGAGGCACCGATGACGATCAGTTTGTGGGTGGTATCAACATTGGCAAGACTTAGGGAGGGGGCTTTTTCCTGACTCAGCTTTTGGGTCAGGACTCGCATGGAGACCGTGGATGCTGCCCTGATTTTGTCGGATAACTCCCTCGCCAAAGGGCCTAGTTCAAAGCTAGAACCGGGTTTGGCTACAACTTCCACAGCTCCATATTCAAAGGCTTTTAAGGCCAGTTCCGAGTTTTTCTGTGTCAGGCTTGAAATAATGATGACCGGGGTCGGTACAAACTTCATGATTTTTCTTAAAAATGTGATCCCATCCATTTTGGGCATTTCAATGTCTAGTGTGATCACATCGGGCTTGAGGTTGACAATCATATCCCGGGCTGTAAATGGTTCGGGAGCGGTGCCAATCACTTCAATATCATCTTCGTTTACCAGGGCATTTTGCAGAGTTGTCCTTACAACGGCAGAATCATCAACAATCAAAACCCGGATCTTTTTCACGAAATGGAACCTCTTAATAAAACTACCAGAGAATGGGACTCAAAATTGAATTCTTCACAGATACTGATGGTACCTTCTTTGGGAATTCCTGCAACCGGAATTCCTAACTGGTACCTGCCTAAAGGATCGATCTGGTTTAAAAAATTACCAGCGACCATATTGAGAATTTCAAGGACTGTGGAGTTTGATTGTGCTTCGGAAATGTCATCACCGGAAAGCCCGAGAAAGTTTTCGGTCAGACTTAATGCCAGTTCCTGATCGATTTTAAGGCATAAAGTAAGTTCCTCATCAGGGGGGCAGGCTATCGGGACAAAACACTGAAACTGTTTACCTTTTGCTACAACCAGATCCGCCAAAGGGATCATAAAAAACATTTTCTGAAAAACCTCAGAAATCGCCATCCTCATCATCATTTGCTGTTGTGGGTTGGATATCTGCATTATTTTCCTCCAGAATTGCCAGGATTGCATTTCTAAGTTCTGTGGGCTGGAATGGTTTTTTCAAATAACCAGCGACCCCTAGTTTTTGGGTCTTTGCGAGAAAGTCTTCTCTACCTTCCGTGGACACTACCATCACAGGAAGTTTTTGCAATTCCTGGTTGTTACGAATCTTTTCAATCAGTTCTACCCCACTCATGTTTGGCATATGAATATCGGTGAGAACCATATCAACCCATTGTTCATCCAGAAGACAGAGAGCCTCACTGCCACTGCCTGCTTCCAGAACCAGAATTTCCAGTCCTGTCATCCGAAGAATTTTTTTGATCACCACCCTCATGGCCTCGGAATCATCTACAATCAATATGTTATAAGCCATACTAACCTCGCCTAACCCGTCTGGATTGTGATAGCAGAGTTTCCCTGCTTTAAAAGTATCAGCCCATCATCAATTTGAATTTCAACGGTTCGACTTGTTGTACCTCCCACAAATTCCTGCTCTAAAAATACATTGTTTTTCCAGAGAATCTTTTGCAGGGCTGTATAGTTTCTATCCCCGATGTTCATGACATTGGCAGCATCGCGAATCGTAGCACATCCAAAGGCGTAAGCCTTCAAAGAATGTTTGGTGGCCCCAAATTTGTAACATTCCTTAAACAGAAGTGGTACCGCGGTATCGACATATTTGAATGGATTAAAATCGGGCAGGGAGGTTTTATCTTTACCCTCAGGCAAAAGGCTGTGAAGCATAGCAGCCAGCTTAAGCTTTTTATCATATAAAACCAGACACAGGCAGGAACCTAAGGCATAGGTTACAATACTTGAGCCTATGGTATTACTAACAGCCATATCAGAGATACGAACGACAATTTTTGACATGGCAGTATTTACCGTTTCACCTGATAGACGGAAGATTTAACAAACTGTAGGCCGTGATCTGTTTTACTGAGGGCTTCAGAAAGTCCGACGATCAGATAACCCTCTTTACGGATACAGGTTTTAAATTTGTCCACCAGCTGTTTTTGGGTCTCGGAGTTAAAATAAATCATGACATTACGACATAACACCAGATCAAACTTGTGACGGAAGGGAAAGGGTTGCATCAGGTTAAAATGCCGGAAGCGGATTTGTTGTTTTAATGCCTCATGAATCCTGAAATAACCGTCTTCAATCTCCTCGAAATATTTGTCTCTAAGAGAAGGGCTGATTTCAGCCAGGGCTTCTTCCGAGTAAATTCCGGCCTGAGCAAATCTGAGTACCTTGGTTGAAATATCGGTAGCCAGAAACTGGATGTTCCAGGATTTTGGTTCAGGCAGATGTTCCAAAAGATGAATAAGGACAGAATAAGGCTCCTGTCCTGAAGAACAGGCTGAGGACCAGACACGGATTTCTCGTTTTTGTTGTTTAAGAAGTTCAGGAATGAAGCGGTCACGAATAAAATCAAAGTGCTGGATTTCTCGAAAGAAGCGGGTGACATTGGTAGATACCACATCAATAAACTCAGTCAGTAGCCTGGGTTCTCGGCCACTTTCCAGAGTCTCCAGAAGTGATTTGTAGTCAGGAATTTTCTCCCGTCGCATAAGCTTTGTAAGGCGGGATTGCAAAAGCGACTTTTTGTCTGGACGGATATGGATTCCGCTGTTTTTATAAACAATCTCTGCAAATTGTTTAAAACACTGTAACGAGAGCTCACTCATTCAATAGAGTCCAATACTACTAGTTCTTCCTGGGATAAAATCCCGTTGATATCCAGAAGGGTTTTGATCTGATTTCTGACCTTGGCCACACCTAGAATAAATTTGGGATCAAAGTTGTTCCCAAATTTAGGCGTTTTTTCCACAATGTCGGGGGTGACTGTCAGGACTTCGCAGACCGTATCCACAATCAGTCCCATCGTAAACGCCGAGTTGTTAGTATTAAGTTCGGTTACCACAATACAGGTTTTATCATCGTAATCAGCGGCTTTTAACTCAAATTTTAATCTCAGATCAATCACCGGGATAATTTTCCCCCGAAGATTGATGATTCCTTTGACAAAATCAGGCGACATTGGAATTGGAGTAATATCCATCAGACCCACTATTTCCTTAATT
>JACFNL010000194.1 GCA_019454875.1 Candidatus Cloacimonadota bacterium
ACACAACCATCCCTCTTACGCAACAATCCCGAATTTATATGCTTAGAAATGAAGGGCAATGGGAATTTAAGGGATCCGGGATCGATGTTGTTCAAATTGGACCAGCAAAACCAACCGCTGCATTTATTGACTCCGAACAGCATTTGTCGGCTCAAATAAACAAATCCCGGTTATCTATTAGCCATACTCCCACAACAGCAAGTATCTACACCCTCTCCAAATCAACCAATGAACCATTTCTTTTAGTCGAGGATGACGCAATCATTCCCCTTCAAAGCAGCTCTGGTTTGCAAAATCTTGAAATTGATCCTACCTACACTCTCTCATTCAGCTCAGATACAATTGTGGTAAGGCACCTTTTGGCCAATGGAGCTCAACTTGCGTCTCTATCTGTCAGTAAAATTGAGACCCCCTGGAATTTTGAGCTTCTGGCAATTCCTTTAAGTCTAAGTACCGGTATTGGTAAAGCAGATAATGGAGCCAATGTCTATTCAGATAGTGCCAGAAAAACTATTTACAGAATCGGAAGTGCATTGGACTCGCTTGTGCCAGGAAAACCGATTCTTGATCATACTCTGCAAGTACTAACCTGGAATCCCCAGTCTTTCCCTGAGATTTTACAGGAATATATTCCCCTATCTGTCAGTACAATATCTGAATCCCCATTCTACACTCAAATCACTGCGGACTCAGAGTTTCTGTACCTCACTGGAGGGGGTAGGGATCTCAATCAGAGTAATTACCAAAGGGCCTTTCGTGCCCTAAGCCTCTCATCTTTAGACCAGCAAAAAAAACTGCCCTATTTGCCAATTCAGGCTCCAAATCACAAAGCCGTGATTGCTTCTGGTTTCTTACATGTTTTTAGTACAATTCCGAATCAGCCTAGTCAAACCTACTGGCAAAAATATGACATAAACAAAAACATCTGGCTTAGCCCTCGCACCATGAATCTGAGTTCATCCTATCTACACAATGTATTTGCTCATTCTGGAAATATCGTTTTTTGGCACAGTAAGGGTAACGAAGGATCATCTTCATCCAGGGATGTCCCTATGAATGTCACTACCCTCAATTTGGAATCCAATAGCTTACAGACCTACACCGGACCATTGGAATTATGGGCCCCTGATGCCACCGTTTGCGTTTTGGATAACAAAGCCTACACCCCAGGTTTTAGAAAGGGTCTGCCAGGAATTCTGGAACTCAATCTTACAAATTTTCGCCAGAGATTTCTAAGGCTTCATAATCTTAAGGGTTATTCTCTGAACTCATCTTTGGCCATTCTTTGTGATCCTGATGCGTTTATTTTAAGCATGGAACCAGAGAATTTGCCAAACACCCCGTTTCGCGCAACAATCTATAAGGTTCCAAGGGGCCCGATTGAGGGCATCATGCCTGTGTCTTCGGATTATTTCTATGACAACTCGGGAGTATCTATCTATTTTACCGCCAACCATGTGCTGGATTTAGAAGCTATAAGCGTAGAGGTAAGCCAGCATGGTATCCAATACGATGCTGTTCAGATTTACTCCCTGACCTATAATGAACACTCCAAAAAATACACCCTAACTATCAAGGCAGAAGATTTGCCATACAGTGCGGACTCTGGATTTGTTCGTATCAAAGATTCCTCAAACCGTCTGATCATGGAAACCGGTTCCATCAAACTAAAGGGTCTGGAGCCTTCACGGCCTGTCTGTGAAACCCCTGTTGTTTCCCCTGCCAATGGAAGCACTCTGATGGGATATAACCTGCCCATTCAAATCGGTGGGCTGGCGCAGACAGCAGAAGTTTCTGTTTATTCCAATGGGAAAAGATACAGTCTTAGCCTTGATGGCACTCAATTTGTGGGAACAATTCCTCTGGAATACAGTCAGACTTGGCCCGGAAGCCAAATTGCTCTTGCCTGGGATGGGTGTTCCACTAAACTGAATTACTCCATTACCCCGGATTCTGCCCCAGATGTTCAACTTCTGAAAGTCTCAAACCAGAGATTTTCGCCCATGGGACCATCTCTTGGTTATCCCCGTATTCTCGTTAGAGTTAATGCCGCTATTTCAGATGTTTTGTTAACAGCCTCATCACTCACAGATGGACGGGTTTGTGAATCCGCTTCTTTCACCCGTTTTAATGCTAATCAATCCATCGGGACTAAAGTTTGTAGCGGGGTTAACTGTATCTCTGGTCCTGGGGATTATACAATCATTTTGTGGGATGGTTCCTGTGATGCTCAGAATCCATATTCGGCAATGGGAGAATGGAATATAAAAGCCAGTTTTCGCGCTGTGGGAAACACTGAAACTGTGGAACTGGATGTGCCAGTAAAGGTTCTTTACTGAGGTCAAAATGGATTTAATCATTAAAAACCGACTTATGCTACTGATGCTGGCCCTTGGAGGAGTGGGCTGTATTGAGGCCAAGGCATTAAAAGGCCTGGAAACAACCCCGTTTCTTAAAGCTGAGCACAGAATGTTTCCTACAGGCAAAACAAAGACATTACAATGCACCTATACGGTCCAAAATGAACGGGTTTCTCAAGGCTCAACTCCTAACTATTGTGGGTCCATGAGCCCTTCCGTGGATGTGTTCTACACTGGGGCCTATTATTTAAATGG
>JACFNL010000195.1 GCA_019454875.1 Candidatus Cloacimonadota bacterium
CGAGATGATACCATGTCCCTTATTTGTTGCGCATGTGTGGAAATAAAATCACTTCACGAATGCTCTCATTATTTGATAAAAGCATGGCCAGGCGATCAATACCAATCCCTAAACCTCCAGCCGGAGGCATACCATATTCCAATGATTCCACAAAATCATGATCCATCTGATGAGCCTCATCATCCCCGGATTCCCGATCCAGCATCTGCTGTTCAAAGCGTTGTTTCTGATCGATTGGGTCATTTAATTCCGTGAAGGCGTTGGCAACTTCCATTCCAAATACGATGGCTTCAAAGCGGTAGGTCAGATCGGGGGAGTTGGGGATCTGCTTGGCAAGCGGGGAGTTTTCAATTGGATAGTCATAAACAATTGTAGGCTGAATACATTCTCCCTCAACGAGTTCACCAAACAGCTCATCATAAAGTTTGCCAATTGGTAGGGATGGGTCGATATTGAGTTTCATATCCTTGATTTTTGCCACGACTTTTGAGGAGTCTTTTAACTCACAAAGACTTAAACCCGTTTTTTCCGCAATGGCATCCATGTACCGAATGCGTTTCCAGGGCCCTTTAAACTCCAGAATCTGATCCTTATAGGGAACCTGGGTTGTACCCAGACAAGCCAGGGCAGCATTTTCAAAAATGGTTTCCGTCAGAGTCATCATATCCTGATAGTCTGCGTAAGCCTGATAAATTTCAATTGTCGTGAACTCGGGATTATGTTTGTAGCTGACCCCTTCATTACGGAAAATACGGCCTATTTCATAAACCTTTTCCATGCCTCCCACGAGCAGTCTTTTGAGGTGTAACTCAGTAGCAATTCTTAAATAAAATGGCATATCAAGTGCATTATGGTGAGTGATAAATGGACGGGCGGCTGCTCCTCCGGCAATAGCATGAAGTACCGGGGTTTCCACTTCAAAGAAATTCTGGCTGTCCAGAGTCCTGCGAATGGAAGAAATCATTTTTGAACGGCGAATGAATGTTTCCCGTACTTCCTGATTCATGATCAGATCCACAGGACGGCGACGATACCTCAATTCCTTATCTGTCATGCCGTGATATTTTTCCGGCAGGGGCTTAATTGCACAACAAAGAACAGTCAGTTTCTCAACCCTCAGGGTAGGCTCCTGTTTTTGAGTGCGAAACATTTTGCCCTCAATTCCAATGATATCCCCCACATACAGTTTCTCAAAAATTTCAAACTGCTCCAGCAAATCAGCCTGTTTGAAATAAACCTGAAGATTCCCACTGATATCCTGGATATTGGCAAACACAGCCTTGCCCATGCCGCGTTTGGCCATCAATCGTCCCGACAAGGATATGCTCTTTTGCTCAGCCAGGGCAGTTTCTCCCTGTGCTTCCAGCTGTTTTAAAAGTTCTGCTGCCTCTACTGTGTTATGGCTGGCTACAAATTTCTGACCAAAAGGGTCAATTCCTTTGTTTTTGATATCTTCAATTCTTTGGATACGAATCAGTTCTTCATCACTTCTGGTTTCTTCACTCATGCTGCAATCTCCTTCAGAAATCGAAGCGGGAGTATATCACAGGATCTCAGACTGGTTCAGTTGTAATCTGAGCAGGATTTTGGCCCTGTGATCACGGTCTTGGCAATGTCAAAGTTCATTACAAAATTGCAAACTTCCTTGTACCGCTGCAGTCACCACAAAAACAAAGCCTATGGCATAAGCCATAGATTTTTTGCTGCTTAACCTCTGTTTTCGTAAACATTTGTCGCTCATGCAATACCCATCCCTCTTTAGTTACTGCGTCAAAGAAGTTGGGTTGACTGATGCGGAAGCCTATAATTTTTTGGCTTTGTATAAAAAGTCCAAAGAGATTCCAGCACTGACTGAGGTCATTCAGTCAGGAGAAGTATCGGTCAGTAAATTGAGACATATCTGCCCGGTGATTAATCAGAAACCAACAAAAAGTTGATTGATGAGACAGCCAATGAAACCCTGGAAAGAATGGATCCAGTCAAGAAAGCAGAAAGGGCCGAGGCCAGGGCGAAAAAGAAAGAAGCTGAAAAACAGAACATAACTTCTGGCTCGGAGAATATCGTGGAAGAAAATAGGGGCTGTTGATCTTTGATCACAACAATCTGTCACGGGGTTGCTGGTTTTGCTCAAGCTGGATCCAATTCATCTGTCACGCACATTTTATGGTAAATTTTTCTTGACAGGAATTTGGACACCATTTTCCAATCCATACCAACCCCTCAAAAAATAGCGGTTTTACTGCCCCATTTCTATCTGCTTCTGCCCGATCTCAAGCAAGACTGCCAAAAATTGCAAAATCTCGGAATTAGCCCTTTCTAGCCGCATCAAATCAAGCCCAAAAACCCCGTGGTAACATATAAACATGCAAAACCTACATCAAAAAATCACAAAAACCGTCATAGATTATAGAAAACAGGAAGGTCTCTTGATTGAACTCACTCAGGAAGCCGATTTCACCAAGTTTTATCTGGAGCTTGGTTATTCATCCCTCTTTGAATACTTAAATCAAGGCCAGGGAATCAGTGCCGCTACCGTAAGTAATTTAATTACCGTAGCCCGAAAAGCCGTCCAGATTCCAGCTAT
>JACFNL010000196.1 GCA_019454875.1 Candidatus Cloacimonadota bacterium
GCTGAAAGACTCGGGCAGCCAGGGCATCCCCAAGTCCATGGCCCCTTAAAAATACCGTGGCATCCCTGGCAATTTTATGATCCACCCAGTTTTCCACGATGGTCTGCACACGGCTATGACCAATTCCTTCTACCTCAGCCAGTCTTTGTGGGGATTTTTCAATCACCACAAATGTATCAAGACCAAAATGATCCACAATTCTGTCAGCCAGATGGGGCCCAATTCCTGGGATCATTCCCGAACCTAAAAATTTGCGGATACCATCAAGGGTTTTGGGGGTCAGAGGCTGGAAGTATTTTACCTTGAACTGTAGTCCAAAGCGGGGGTCTTCCTGCCATTCCCCGGTAATTCTAAGAGTCTCTCCAACCCTGGGATCAATCAGGGTTCCCCGAACTGTGATTACTTCCCGGCTGGAACTGACAAAAAATTTGGCAACACAATAATGGTTTTCCTCGTTTTGAAATACGATGGACTCAAGACTGCCTTCCAGATCCAGAAGCGCGGACTCTAACAAGGCATAGCCTCAGGGTGTCTGTCGTGAAAAGGGCCGTAATCTTGGGACAAGCTCCTGTTTATGGCGACTGAGTTTCTGATATTGATCCAGATAGATATCATAACGGACAAGATCAAGACCAGTCCCGGAAAGCCTACCTTTGTGCCAGGCCAGAAAGGGCCCCATATCAGAATCAGGAATACCTTCAGGAAAGTAGTGGGAAAGAAAAAACGACAATAACCAGTACTGTTCATCCCGGGAACCAAGATCCTTGGCCCTGGCCCACTGTTTATGGGATTCACGGTAGTTTTTGGCAAACAAAAACAGCTTGCCCCGCAATACATGTATCTTTGGCTCATCATCGTTTTTATAAGTAGCATAAACTTTTAAATAGCGAAAGGCTTTATTCAAATCATCCATCAGGATAAGTCCATCTACAAGCATATCCACAGACTCTTCCCGATATCGATCCTGGGGCAGGTAATCTACGAGTTTCTCAACAGCTCCGGCATAGTCCTTCTGATAAAAATCAAGCTCGGCACTAGCAAATTCGCCTCGGGCCAGATACTCCCCTTCCAGTTGATACAAAACCTTGGCCAGAACCCTCGCAGATTCCGAAAACCTTCCCCCATCCAGAAGTATCTCGGAAAACTGAAGCATTTCCAGTTGAGAAAGGGATGTCTTCTGCTTAAAGTAGTTTTCAATCTGTAGCCTGCCCTTTGGTGTGCCTGAAGCCAGCATCATCTCAAGAAATCCCGATACATTTTCATTTTTAGAAAGCACCCTACCAACAAAATCATCCCCAAAAACTTCAATCGGCCTTTTTACATAATATTCAATCAAGACCTCTTTCAAAGTTTCTTCTCTCAGAAGATCATAAAGCGGCAAAATTACACCCTCACGGATTTTGGGATTAAATATATTATCAAGCCTGTCTGTCAGTGCCTTTTTTGGATCCTGTTCCGAGACTAGACTTTTGACAATCAAATCGGCTAGTTCTTCCGGGTCCTGAGAGGTAGAATTCAGGATTGTCAGACTAGGCCTGACTTTGAGTTCAGGTTTTTTGGTACTGGTGCAACCCATCAGTACCAAAAAGGCACTGATGGCGAGTAGTTTATGTCGGGTAGTATGGCGCATGCCCCAAAAATCGGTCACTCATAATGAGAATCTGAGACTACACTGATTGGATTCTGATGGAGTTTTTAGAAGCTTCACAAATTCAAATTGCGGGACCAAATCTTGTACTGAATAAATTGTTCTTTATCTTCACTCAATCCTCTGATAATATTCGCAAAAAAAGGAGTTGATAATGAAAACGATAATCAAAATCACTTTATCTCTTATGATGACCCAGTTTGTTTATGCTCTGGAAATGATTATGGAAGTCAGACTTTCCGAGGTATGTTGCCGTGGCTGTATGCAGAAGCTCAAAGCCGTCAATTTAAAGGGTGTTAAAGAAGTCCATGACTTTGTTGAACCAGGACACGCCCAGCTAAAACTGAAAAAATCAGCCCGTATCAATGAGGTTTTAAAATCCCTGTCTGATTCAAATTACACGGTTGAAGAAAGTTACCTTCTATTATCCGATGCCCGGTTAAAAACCAGCAAAGGCAAAAAGGAAATCGCCCTGCCTCTGGAAAATCTCTGTACTGTAGATATTAAGGATCAGGATCTGAAACCAGGTTTTTGGTTTAGAGGAGAGCTGTTCACTAGTCAAGATGGCACAATCTGTCTTCGCAAGGCTAGTAGCCTGAACTAAAAAATGTTAACTCCCAATCCCCACCCAGGAGGTCTGGTTGTCAGGATGATATTCGCGCTTCCAGACGGGCAGAATCTCTTTGACCCGGTCCATGACATAGGCATTGGCCAGATAGGCTTCCTTGCGGTGGGGGGAGGCAGTAATTACCAGAATGGAGGCTTCCATTAGTTCTACCATACCTATTCTGTGCACCAGAACCAGATGCATGTCAGGCCACTTGCTGAGCACCTCGTCCTCGATTCTTTCCATCATTTTAAGAGTCATACTTTCATAACACTCATAAA
>JACFNL010000053.1 GCA_019454875.1 Candidatus Cloacimonadota bacterium
TTTGTGAAACGCATCATATCTATCTTCATCATCAGGAGGAAATTGATAGATCTTTGGCACTGATCAGAAGGCTTCGTCTTGAGCATGGGATCTGGGGATAGAATGACTTGCGGCTATATTTTTGAAGTTAAAATCTCCAGGGTTTTACCTTGGAATCCAACACCCATCTTCAAGATTTTAGTTGCTCCCTGAGATCTGAGTTCCTGTTCATATTGTCGGCTTTCAATCTGATCCATTGCGTTTTGGGCACAGGCTAACAGATCAGAATCTTCGTAGGAATCCATAGTCTTAAATTCCATCACAATGCCAAAATGGGCCGGATTTTTGGGGGTCATGAGCAAATCGCAACGGCCCAGTCCCGACTCCCGGTTAGAGCGGATATGCCAGGTATCCGAGAAAGAAACTATCAAGCCCAAAACCAGACCGTGGTAAAACTTTTCCGGTTCCTTTCCTGAAACATCAAAATAGCTCAAAGAGGTTTCACATAGTTTTCTAAGAGTCTTGGAGATTTCAGTAACCACTCCCTCTTGAAGAGATCGTTTTATGTTTTGCAGGGTAGATAGGGCACTACCGTGATTAAACCAGTGCTGTACCGAGGTTTCAAAAATCTCGGACACCTCTGAATTAGGAATTTTCAGATGTACCATTGCTTTTGGGCTTACTGGAGGAGATTCTATTTTTTCCGCCTTCAAATAACCGGTGAAATAAAGAAAGTTCCAGAGATTTGCCGACGAATTTTCAATTTCCTGAAACACAACCTGTTCCTGCAAAGGAACTGTAACGCTACGGCCGGCCATTAAATCTTCAAGATCCTTTTTGGCATCAACCCCAGAGCGGCCTAAAATCTCCTTTACCAGATCATTGCCACTGGTATTCATCCAGTAGTTTTGAAATACACCCTTCTGCTCGATTAAATTCAAAATCGACCATGGGTTATAAATAGTCGTCTCCCCAAAGCGATAGCCGTTGTACCAGGACTCAATTTTTTCTGCAATGGCAACAAGATTGTAATCCTGAATCAGCTGTTTGACCTCTGGCACAGTAAAGCCAAAGTGTCTGGAATAGTCAGTAGCTGAAACCCCACAGACTTTTAAATTGTTCATACCAGTAAACATACTCTCCCTGGCAACCCTAAGACAGCCTGAAATCACTCCACGCCATAAATAGGGATTGTCTTTAAAACTGGCACTGAAAAAGTTTCTGAAAAATGAAATGGCCTCATCCCAGTAACCTGATGTCCAGGCTGATTGCAGGGGAACATCGTATTCATCCATGAGAATCAGGGGCGACGGACCAATTGATGCATAAGCCTTGGTCAGATGAAAAATAATATTACAATAATCTGAAAAGGAACCCTGCTTTAAAACAACAGCCTCAATTGAGGATAAAAGAAGTGGATCCACCGACTTCAGGGCTGGCAGATGATCCAGTGCCGTCTGCTGAAAGAGGGTCCGCGCCATATCTTCAGTAGTATCCCAAAGGTTTGTCTTGCAGTCCTTAAATGTCAGATAAATAACAGGCCGGGTTCCCTGTTCGGTCATGAGCAAAGGGTTTTTTGAAATTTGCAAACCCTCAAAAAGTTTTTTATTCTCTGCCGCATTTTCCTGATCAAAAAAGTATCTGATTGTCGAAAGGTTTAAGGTTTTGCCAAAACGGCGGGGACGAGTGATTAAAAGAATCTTGGCCGAATCCTCTAAAAACTCTTCAATCACTCCAGTTTTATCTACATAGAGGAAATTGGGGTTGGAGAGAATTTCCTTAAAATCACTGTAGCCAATCGGAATTTTTTTCATGCCTATAGTCTAACATGGACTACTTATAAACTACCCTCTCGACCTCAAGCCTTGGAATATCCTTTCTGACTGCCTTAACCTCCCAGAAAAACTCCTGATCCTCGCGACCTTGACCCGTGGTCATAACCTCAAATTTAGCATCCTTGACCTCTCCATGAACAAATAGAGGAGAAAAGCCATTGATAGGAGTCAGTTGCACAGTTCTTTCTTCCTGAGCCGTCAAAGCCTCAAAATAATCGGGCAATTCAATGGTTACACGACCCCGGTGAAGTTTAGCCCGACCTCGGTAATAAACACCAGCTTCGGAACCCTCTAATGCGGAATGTACCAATCTTCTGGATATATCATTTTTGTAGCGGGGATCCTGGATATTAAAGTTTTTAGTGCCGCTGACATTCAAATCTCCAGTAATAAAGGTATTGCCCTTCACTTCCAAGGTAACACTAGGAACCTCAACCCCCACCCCAAGCCTGCCCACAGCCAAAGACGAGAGATATTTGGAGCTCAAAAGTCCTTTAAAAATCACATGTTCTGGATAAGTTGGATCTGGTGCAACAACGATGGACTGATAACGGGGCTGAACGATATAGGTATAGTCTCCAACTTCCAAAATAGCATTACCTCTTGATCCTATAGCACTGGCAACCGTGCCCCCCCATAACAAATGCTGGCTGATTTTAAACTGGGTTTCCGAAGGCTCAAATCTTAAAAGGTGATGGCTGGCATCCCTAGAGCCAGCATACTCCGAGGCTAAAACCAGATAATCAGAGTCTCCCCTTCTGATATGAGTTATGTCATAAATGACCCCAAAGGGATTGGCTAAAGGATAAAGCTCTTTTTTACGAATTCTTTGAAAGAAGGAAAAATCAACCCCATCCCACTTAAAGATCAAGACATCACCGGTAGCAATTTGTGTTCCAACAGCAAGATAAGAGTCTGAGCCAATAGAAAACATCTCTGTGCTTAGACCATTATCACTAATCAAGGTACCATTCAAAATACCCCTGGATATAAACGAACCACCAGCAGCTGGATTGTATTCAAAAAGTACCGCTCCATATTGAACGCTACCAAAAATCATATAGTACTTGGTGCCTACCTGCAAAATTTTGGAAGCAAACCGAAGAATCTGGTTAATAACCCCAGCCGCAAGATTTTGGTGAAAAACAAAGGTTGTACCGTTCCACTTGTATACTCGCAACTGTTGATTGGCAGTTGTGGGAGCTGCGGCCACACCTGTCCAGGGTGCCAGAATATAATGATCGGTACCAATTGTGACCGGGCGAAACTCCCAATAATATGAATTACCTTCAGTGATACTTTGAAAAATTGCCGGACCAAAACGATTATTGACCGAATCCCATTTAAAAATATGGCCAGTGGCTGCAGCTGCGTTCTGATTAGTCAAAGCAAAACAATAATATTCCCCGGCAACTACCTCTATATAAACCCTTTGATAAACCGCATTATTAATTTGAACCTGATCCGCCAAAGCTTCTGTTACCTCATCAAATCGATATTGTTTCAGACCCTGAGCCCCTGTACTAGCAAAAACCACATACCAGGTAGTACCGATCTTGGCTGAAGCTGAATGATTAATAAGATTGGCCAGAGCTAGGTGATTGGTTTTGGAAAATGGCTCTAAATCATTGAGGATTTCATTTTTGAAGGCTCCTGCAAGAGGAATCCACTTTCCGTCTTTTCTTCCCTCAAAGCCCGAGGTGGTGGTGAACTTCATGGTTCCATCAGAAACACTGGGTGAGTCTTCTAAAACAATTCCGTCCTGAAAGGTTTTAACCCCGGCAATAGTCTCGGCACCAGTACTTTTAACTACTCCGGTAAGAGAAGATCCACTGCCGGAAAAGGTGGTGGCATTTACCGTGCCCGTGACCTGAAGACCAGAGGCAAAAGTTGTGGCCCCACTGACATTCAGGCTCTCTAGTGTCCCAACCCGTGTAATCTCAAGTTGATGTGCTGTTTTAACCGTTCCATAAAATCCATCTACCGCTGTTACAGTTGTGAAACGGCCAGCCGAAGGAGTAGCAGCCCCGATTACTATATTGTTTATCGAACCACCAGTCAGGGAAATATTATCCGAATTCTGAGCGGCAATGCTTCCACTGTTGGGTAAGCCAGTCAGATTAGAGCCGTCCCCATAAAAAAAAGCTGCCGTCACATTTCCGGTTACGGTGAGACTTTGGGTTACGGTAACAGAACCCGTGACTCTTAGACTTTGTGCCGTAAGAACAGTAAAACTGGCCTGAGAAGCATTCGACAAGCCAATAGTTGCGGCATTGATGGAACCACCGGTCACTGCAACCGCTCCCGCATTCTGCTCGGCCATACTGCCAAGCCCTAAATTGGTTCTGGCTGCATTGACATCCTGTAAATCAGATAAATTGGAAGCCCGCTTCAATTGCAGATCATTCGTCACATTGGCTAAGCCTACGGCTGTAGCATTTAAGGTCTGCCAGGTTTTGTCACCCCTGAAATATTGAAGTGAAGTTCCGGCTGCAATCGCATTTTCCTTGGCTGTCCATGGAGTGGAGCCGTCAGCTAGCTGCGAGGCCCACAGATTGGTTACCTCGCCAGATAGAAACTGATCGGCAGCAATTGCTGATGAATACTGAATATGCGTGTTTGGTACATTATTTAAGCCAACTGCTGTTTTATCGAGGGTCTGCCAGGTTTTATCTCCACGAAAATACTGAGCCGTTGTGCCAGCCGTAATCGCATTTTCTTTGGCTGTCCAGGGAGTGGAACCGTTAGCTAATTGGGAAGCCCGCAGATTGGTGACTTCACCTGCTGTAAACTGATCCGCCGCAATAGCCGTAGAGTACTGAATGTGGGTGTTGGGGACATTAGATAAACCAATTGCGGCCTTATCCAGAGTCTGCCAGGTTTTATCTCCACGAAAATACTGAGCCGTTGTGCCTGCGGTGATAGCGTTTTCCTTGCCCGTCCAGGGTGTAGAACCATTGGCAAGCTGTGAGGCCCGAAGATTTGTCACCTCACCGGATAAAAATTGATCCGCTGGTATGGCCGAAGAATACTGAATATTGGTATTTGGCACATTAGCAAGACCAACTGCTGCCTTATCCAGAGTCTGCCAGGTTTTATCTCCACGGAAATACTGGGCTGTTGTTCCTGCCGTAATCGTATTTTCCTTGGCTGTCCATGGCGTTGAGCCATCGGCCAAAAAGTTTGCTCTGAGATTTCCCACTTCTGTTGCTGAGAACTGGCTGGCCGAAAGGGTCTGCCAGGTTTTATCACCGCGAAAAAACTGATTGGTAGTACCACTTGAAATCAGTGGCTCACGATTGGCCCATGGCTCGGTGCCATCTGCCAACCTGTTGGCCCTTAAATTGCCCACCTCTGTACCATTAAACTGATCAGCGGCAATGGCCGAGGAATACTGAATATGAGTGTTAGGAACATTGTTGAGTCCAATAGATGCCTTGGTAATTCCTGTCAGCTGCGAACCATCACCAATAAACGAGTTGGCTGTTACTGTGGTAAATCTGCCTGTGGATGGGGTTGCAGTACCAATGGGAATATTATTAATGCTGCCACCTGTGAGGGACACTGCATTAAAATTCTGGGAAGCAATCGTACCCGCTGATGGAATATTTAGGCCTGTGAGTTGCGAGCCATCACCGATAAAGGCTGTGGCATTGACCGTAGTAAAGGTTCCTGCTGCCGGTGTTGTGCCTCCAATCACTGTGCCATTTACGGTACCTCCGGTAATGGCAACTGTGTTGGAGTTTTGAGTGGCAATTGTACCCAACCCCAGATTAGTTCTGGATTGAGGTTTATCTGGCAAGTCATTTAAGTTTTGAGCCTTAATCAACTGTTCATCATTTACTACATTGCCAAGACCAACAGAGGCTTTATTCAGAAGCTGCCAGGTTCGATCCCCTCTTAGGTAGTCATTAACCGTACCCGGAGCCAGGGTGGCTTCATTGTTATTCCAGGGCTGGGTCCCATCGGCCAACCTTCCCAAACGCAGATGTCCGACCTCAGTAGCATTAAAAGCATCGGCTGCAATAGGACTGGAGTAGGCAATATTGGTGTTGGGCACATTGGAAAGGCCAATCATAGCTTTAGTAAGTCCAGTAATGTTGGAGCCATCCCCTCTTAAAGTCTGGGCCCGGATCGTGCCTGCCACATCCAGTTCATGTACAGGATTTTGCATACGAACCCCAACAAAGCCAGCGGTGGTCACAAACATGGCTGGAGTCGAATCCCCTGCTGCATAAGCACCAAATACAGGATTACTACCTGTTGCTTTGACTTCCAGAGAGGCAGCAGGTGCTGGGGAGTTAACGCCAATCCGTCCAGAGGGGTTAATCTGAACCCCTGTACCATCAGCGGCCTGAAGTTTTAATCCATCGGCATCAATAGCTTTAAACAAATCTGAAGCGATCGAAACTCCCTTGTTCTGCTGCCAGGCAGCCTGAACATTGATATTGGCAACATTGGAAAGTCCGACATCGTTTTTAGTCAATGCCACCGGAGCTCCATTGGCCGCGGCGACTGCATTCAGATCCGTTCGTAAAGTTGCCAGCTCCTGAGCAATAAAAACACCCCGTGAGGCCGACAGAACCTTGTCTGTAGCACTTGTAGTCATATTATCCACAATATCAGTCTTGACTAATACATTTGTGGGGATAGTAGTGCCACCCGTGCCCCCGGTATTGTTATTAAACCGAATCCAGTCATCTCCCGATAAAAGTCCTGTAACCCCGGGTCCTGCCGTTGGTATGGTTACTGGACCAGCTCCGTCTCCAGAGTTGGTGCCCATCAACACTGAGCCACCTACAAGAGTGATTTCACCAGTACCAACAATCGTAACCTGTTTTAGTTTATCTGCTTCCACATTGGTGAGTCCCGAACCATTGCCTGTGAATTTGCTGGCAATTACCTCTCCGTCAGACTTAACAGTAAAAGCAGATTGACCTGAGGAGTTATAAATAAGAATTCTTGTACTTGGAGTTGAGCCCGGAATCGAACCCTGAAATTGTAAACGACCAGTCACACTATCCATCACAATAGATGCCGTAACTGTGGCTGTTTCATTGGTAAACAAAGCACGGGCCCGAACATCCACCATCTGGTTTTCTAAAACCTCCACACGGGTCACCGCAACAGTTGGACCTGCTCCACCAGTCCCGACCATAGAAAAGAATTCCTGGGTAGTCAGTCCCCCGAAACGCACACTGTTTTCCGATATATTGGCCCGGTTGGCACCAATAGCTAATGGGTTGGGCAACAAACTGATACGGGAGTCTAAAGGAACCCCATCAACTACAAGCTCCATAAAATTGAAACGGTTCAAGTCAGGAAGTCCTGGACCAATTCTTAATTTAAACAGTCCGTTTTTTACCGGAACTGAGTCAAACTGCTGCTTATAGGCAGAGTTTGCTCCTGAGGCTGAATCATAGAGTGCTATCTCAAAATTGATGGTGGAGTTCACTACAATGGCAAAACCGTTTCTATCAAGCAATGCACCGGAATAGACAAAATAATCAAAGGCAAGTACTTCTGATACCATTACAAGCACCAGCAAAAGAATCTTGATAACTGTATTCATCATTTACCAGCCAGCCTTTGTACTAAAGCATCGGATACTGCAAGAGAATCTACAGCCACGCTGCTGCCAAACCACATGCCTAGTTTGGCGGAAAATAGCTCCGGTTGACCAATGGGAGATGATACACCTGCAAGACCTCGAGAAACTTCGGAATAATGCAAAACCGCAATCTGTGTAGCCGTAGCAGTGTTAGTTTCGTTTCTTGAATCCACCTGGACTACAACCCTGGGATTGTTCGAGTTAAAGTATGTGGTGAGTGAATGACAGTAGCTATAGGGAAGTTTAATCCTCTGATTGTTTGCATGCAAAAAGTACTGATCCACAATGAGCTGATTATTGATAGTTAACTTAAAATATCCGGCTGAGGCCAGCTCAACACACACAGACTCCCTTTTATCAATCCGGGAATCATCAACTGGAGTCAATGAAACAGACTGAAAGGGAATCACAGGATTTTGTGCCGGAGTACCTGGGCTTGGAGAATTGGGCAGTTCTGAAACTCCACCTCCACCGCCATCTCCTCCACCCCCACCACATCCAGCAAGGAAAAAGTAGGTGCAAACAAGAATCATCCAGAAGACATTTCTCATTTAACCCCTTCTTACATCCTATTTGGAAAAACCAGCCATCACATGATCCTATTAAACCGCAGGATCATTAAAAAGCTCAATAGATCATGCAGTAGTATTTTACTAACTCGACAGATTGGTAATTTTCCTGAGTAGTTTGTTCTGTAAAAAAAGAACCCCTGCCGAAACAGGGGTCAAAACAGGAGATGGAATCCACAATCACAGATTGACTGTTTCATCATCAGGACAGGTATAGTGTATCTCAATTGAAAATGATTTTCAATTTCTATTTTATTCCCTGTGGATTTTTTTTCTACTGGCCCTTAAAATGGAATTTATGCGTGGAGCTGGTGGTACATCAGGAGGAATTGGGGAGTTTTTTTTAGGTCTTTTTATGACCGCCGCTGGAGGCTACCTTTTAACCACTAATATTAAAGTCAGCTCTGGCTTTTGGGGATTACGCTATAACTTCTATGGAGATGCCAGCATCACAGCTTTTGGAATCAGCCTGATTCCACTTATTATTGGCTTCTTTTTTCTTTTCTACGATGCTGGTTCAAAAATTGGCTGGATCTTAAGCCTGTTATCCTTGGCATTTATCCTGTTTGGGGTGCTTTCAACCCTACAAATCTGGTTTCAGACCACAAGCCTGTTTGTTCTGATATTGATGCTTGTGCTTCTTTTTGGTGGTCTTGGTCTGGTTGCAAGAGCTATTAAACCACATTGAGTCTCAGTTTCAGCTCTATAATCTCCGATAACTATTGATAAGACAAATATTGTTGAATTTTTGTATTATTTGTAGTTATTAAGCTCTGGAGTTTTTCCATGCTGGAATATCATGATCCACACAGTGCCAAACCTGTGAATGTATCTACAGTTCATAATCAGGGAGCTGAGGCCAACGCCGCTCTGGTGCGATACCTTAGACGGGCTCCGAGGCAGATGCTTAAAGATTATCTGAAACTGTGTACGGAGGAATACAGTGAAGCAGGATTAAGAAATCTGCACACACTCCTTGCGAGCAATAATTTTCCCTGGTTTGAAGATGTTTTAGATTGTCTGACCCAAATTGGTTCTCCATTAACCCTGGAACATCTGTTTCGCCTGCTGCCCAAAACCTCACTGATGCGAAAAAAGAGAATTCTGGGTGCATTAAAACAGTTTCCATTAATCAGACCCAGAGTAGAAGTCATCGAACTTTTATATACCGGTGATGCAGAAATTGTATCTACAGTGCTTGAGCTATTAGAAACCCACGAAGAACTGCCGGAAAAAACCCATCTGGAAAAACTCCTGGTTGCACCCTTAATTCAGCACAGAATTCTGGCTCTGAAACTTTTAGCAAAAAGGGAAGAAACACAATGGTTTAAAAAACTGACCCGTTCCCTCACCCATCTTGATGAAAGGGTTTTAGAGGCAATTTCTCTTTGTCTTACGGATCTAAACATAGAACAAAGGGATTGTGTCCTGCCCAAGCTGATTAAGTTTCCAGAAGAGCTACGCATCAATGTTTTGGAGCAGGACCCTGAGAAAATCAAAATTCCTCTAAACACCCTGCTAAGTCTTTTACCTGTATCACTAGGCAGAGAAAAGAGCTTGATTCGCAAACATCTGCTAAAAACGGTTTTGCAGTCTGAGCAGGAGTTTGATCTGGTGTGTGAAAACTATTTGATGCTGGCTGAAATGGAATCCAGAAAAACCCTGGCCCAGATCCTCGCAAACTCTCAAGGATCAAGGGCCAAGGATTTTCTCATGACCCAGCTAGAAACTGATTTTGAGTTTCTGCCACCTGTTCTTTATCCACTTATCGCCCAAAACTGTACGGAATCAGAGAAAGAATTACTCATACTTGGCTTCTTAAAAAGCGAAAAACCTCCGCTAATCCTTTTGGGATTAAAGCTCATTCAAAACCCGACTTCCTTTTTACATCAGATCGAAAGACATGCAAAAAGTAACATAACCTCTGTCCGAGATACTGCCAAAACCCTTTTGCAGTCCCATTCCCAGGTTCAACTGGCGTATAAAATTCAGGAAGGCCTTGATTTAATGCAGAATGGGCAGGCCTTGCAGGCATCCTTTGTATTCAAAGAACTGATTCTGGAAGATTCGCAAAACTTTGATCTGCGCTACCAACTTTGTCGTGCCTTGTATGAAACCCGGGATATGGAAAGCCTGGAGGCTGAAATTCAGACCAATCTGGCGCGAGTACCTAATCATCTGGATTCATTAAAACTTCTGGCAAAGGCCAGAATGCAGCTTAACAAACACAGTTCGGCCATCAGCGTAATTGAACAGGGGCTTAAGGTTCGTCCTGAAGACCCCCATCTGCAAAAGCTTTTATGTATATGCTTCAGTAAACAAAAGGAATACCAGAAAACCTTGCAGATCTTCTTTCAACTCCCTGAAGAAGCCGTTGACTCCGAGCTAATGGAACAGGTAGTGGTAGCGGCCTATATCCTCAACCGCCCCTCAACAATAATCAGATTATCCCTCAAATATCCTGAGGTCTGCTCTTTCACCTGCAAAGTATATTTAGCTCTTGCCTATTCCGCCCTCAAAGATGATGCCCAGATGGAGCAGGTGATTTTAAAGCTTAAAGCCGAATTTAAACCAGTGGAAGATCACCTCAAGGCACTTAAGGCCCTTGCTGATTCATTACAGAGAGAAGACCTTCAGGAACTGTTTTTAAAGGCCATGTGTGAGATTCATCCTGATTCCCTTCAGGCAAAACTCAGACTGTATCAGCAATATTTAAAATCCGATCCCCACAAAATCATTGAAGAAACAAAAGACAGTAGTGACTCAGTATTTCTGAAAATTCGGGGACAGGCATTGGCTTCATGTAACCAGGGCGATGAGGCACTTGAGATTCTGGAAGAGTTATTTTTACGGGATCCTTCTGAAGAAGAACTCCCCTATCTGATAGCCCAGATACTGATTCAGAAACAGGAATATAAAAAAGCTCTTAAGTATCTGAACTATTATGAAAAACAAGGGTTTGCCCCCCAGGGACTAGCCTTTAGCAAAACACTCTGCCATTACAAAGAAAAGGATCTGGCCCAGACCAGAGAATGGCTGGTTCAGGGTCTGATGCAAAAACCCGTCTGCCTGGATTCCTGGAGATTTTTAATCGACATGGCACAGATGGATCTTTTAAATCCTGCCCTGTCTGCATTTTTGCCACAATCTCGTGAGGTTCTATCCAATGACAAATCCGGACTCTTAAAGCTGGCCTTATATCTGAAGGATAAAA
Source organism: Candidatus Cloacimonadota bacterium (assembly GCA_019454875.1). Lineage (GTDB taxonomy): Bacteria > Muiribacteriota > UBA6191 > UBA6191 > UBA6191 > UBA6191. Next base: position 11,209 of record JACFNL010000053.1, read on the forward strand.
ATCATGCCGAATCAATTTCAGTGCATGAGTCCATACTGGAGAAATTTCCCAAAACCCACGAAAGCCTGACTGTACTGGCAATCCATGCCTTTGAAAACGGGCATTTTGCCAAGGCATATTCCTATTTTTGCTCCCTGGATGGAAATCTTGAACCCAAGTTACTGATACTGTACGCCAAAGCAGCCCTGATGAGTATGCATAACCATAAGGCCATGCAGCTTTTAATCCGGCTTTATCAAAATCCAAAACACCGAAATATTCTTTGTGATCAAATTCATGAGGCCATCCATAACCAGGCGTTTTTTAAAGAAGTTGCCAATACATTTACGCCCCAGGACTTTGTACCCCATCAGGATTTTTGCCAGGATTTCTCAGAGCTCATCTACAAATTAGGAGTCAGGGCCTACTCTCAAAACAAACTGGAAACCTCCAGACAATACCTGTTGTTAGTCGAATCCATAAAACCCTTGCGCACCAGCTTCTTTCTTGGTGTGATTGCCATGGGTCAGGGAAATCAGAGTGAGTCCCGTTTAAGACTCACAGAAGCACTGGTAAACGGTGACAAAAAGCCGGCCCAGATTCATACACTGTTAGGTGAAATCGCCCATGAGCTAAAGGACTGGAATGAGAGTAAAAAACATTGGACCAATGTATTAAATCTAAGTCCTGGACGGGGGATTCTCGCCATTGAGTATCTATTTTCAATCCACAAGGAATTAAATACTCTGCTTGAATTCATTGAAATTACCAAGGTGAGATTTAAAGATAAAATTCCTCCCTTGGCTCAGCTTCTTTTGGGTAAAGCCTGTTTAATGCAAAATCTGCCTCAGGAGGCCATTGCCCATTTTCATCAGATTCAAGACAACTCACCTTATAAGGCCGATGCCAAATTTCATGCAGCCATTGCCTGTTTAAAAATGCAGCAAGGTGATTTTGCCTTAAGGCTTCTGACCGAAACCGCAGAACAAAAACCACTGCCTAGGGACTTTCATCTCCATTATGGCCATGCTCTGCTCATGGAAAACAAACTGTTTTCTGCCAGGCAGAATCTGGAAACCCATCTTGATTTAATCAGCAATGACAAACAGGCCATATTGTTGTTATGCCAGACTACCTACCGTCAACTTGATGCAGCCGGATTACACCATTATTCCAAAATCGCAGCCGAAAGAAATCTGCTTTCCTGCACCGAGTTAGTGGAGTTTGTCAAAACATTCAATAAATCCGGGCATAAGAATCATGCTGTTGAGCTTTTAAAAACTGGCTTTTTATGCTTTCTGAATCAGGCTCACGAAGAGGGATTGTTTCTGGTTTTACAGGCTATGTCATCGTCCAGGCAAATCATGAGTTTCTGGGAACCCCTGGTGGAAGCAAATTCAACACTGGCTCAGAAAATCTATTTAAGCCTTAAAATCAAGGGTGAGATCAAAAAGATCCTGCTTCTAGCTGCCCATAAGTTACAACCCAAAGAGTATTTCTGGCCCCAGCAACTAGGCCTTTTTGCCCTTATCGATAAAGATCTGATTGAATCTCAAAAATGGCTTGAACTGGCTGAAAGCCTGTTTATGGGCAAGGATAACTCCAAAGACAATATCATCGCCTTTTATCTTCAGTTGGCAAACCTGTACTACCAGAAGGAAGCCTTTGATCTTTGCCGTCAAAAACTGGTTCAAATTCTAAACCTTGATGCAAATCATGCAGACGCTTTAAGTCGGCTTTCCTTTGTATTAGGTAAAATGGGAGATCGGGAAGGGCGATTCAAGACGGATCAGAAACTGTTTTTTGCCAACCCTGGCTCACCAGAGGTTAGTGAAAGGCTCATCCCAGCCTATTTAGAACGGGGAGATTTACAAAACTCCATGCTTCATTTAAAGCAGGTTCTTAAGCACAATCCCAAAGACCGTGCCAAATGGTACAAACTGGCTGAACTGTCACATAAGTCTGGAATGCATTCTCAGGAAATTCAGGCTCTACAGGCTCTTATCCCCTTGATTGCAGATGATAAAGAAAACAGGCAGATCTATCTGAAAATGGGGAATGCCTGGCTGGCATTGGATAAAGATGTCAAGGCCTCGGAGTGCTTTCAGCAATATCTGGCTCACAGCCCGGACAATCCCGCACTAAAACTTCAGCTGGTACAAATTTACAAACGCCAGAGAATCTATCCTAAGGCACAGGTTCTACTAACAGAACTTCTAAGACAGGATCCGAACAATCCAACACTGATGTATGAACTAGCCGACATTTATACACAGAAAAGCGATTTTCTAAAGGCCGTACCACTCTTTAAAAAGGTGTTGGATCTAAAACCATTCCTGGTTCCGGCACGCATGAGCCTGGCAAAAATTCTCAAGGTACAGGGAGACTTCCGCGAAGCTCTAATACAGCTGGATCAGGTACTAAAAACTGAACCTCAAAACCTTGAGGCAAGGGAACTCAAAGCATCCTTGTACAAAGCTACAGGCATGATTCCCGAGGCTAAACAGGAACTTGAAGATCTGTACACCCGTCAGAAGAAACCCAACACTCTTTTGGAGATTGCAGTTTTAAATCTGAGGCAAAACCATAAAGATACAGCACTTAAACAGCTCAGACAGGTGATTACAGACAGTCCTTCGGAACCCAGGCTGCAAAAATTGGCAAACAGTCTTTTGATGAAAGCAAGAACCCAGTCCGCATGATAGGATAAACAACACCATGGCAGAAGAAATTATTCCAATAGAGAAAGTCAAGCCTGGAACCGTTCTTGGTCAGGATATTCTGGATCCCAAGACTAAAGAAGTGATCTATGCTCGTGGCATTCGACTCAGTGCCACCATGATCAACAATATTTTGAGTCTTGATTATCTTGAGATTGTAATAACTGATGAGGCCAACGCCACTCAGGACGGGCCAAAACTGCCCACAAAACGCTATAAAATCGGGGACTATATCTGCTTTCAGGGAGAAATGGCTGAACGAATCTATGTTTTAAAGTCTGGGGTATTACAAATCATTGCCACAGAAAATACTCCCCCACTGGACTCATTGGATAAGGCCAAACTATATGTAAATGAACACGGTAAAATTATTACCACTATCAAGGGGGCCAATACCAAATTCGGAGAGATGGCCGCGATATTAAATGGGGTTCGCAATGCCTCTATAAAGTGCCTCACCGAAACGGAAGTATTAGAGATTCCTACCAATGAAAAGATCTTTAAGCGCACACTTTTAAACAACTACCAGTTAGGGATCTCACTTTGTTCCAGTTTAGCTGTCCGTTTACGCAAGGTCAGAAAGTCCGTAGATGAAATTGAAAAACTCTATTCGGCACTAATAACCAAAATGCAGGGCTATCGTGAGGTTTATACCAAGGTCTACAGTTCACTGCGCAAAAAAAAGGAAAATAATCCCAATCTGGAGTGGCTGAATAAAATTGTTAAGGAAGCAGCAGATTTGCCCCCCCTTTCCAACACACAGGCAATTCGCCGCGAAGAGGTGGAAAGAAAGTTTCAGGAGTTTGACTTTCGTGAGGACTCATTACCTACTGAACTTGAAAGTTATCTTGGTATTAACACCTATCTTTGTAAAGAAGGTGAGCCTCAGACAGAGTTTTTTATTCTTAAAAATGGTAAAATAGAAACAATTATTAATGATTACAGGGTCAATTTGTACTCAACCCCAGGTCAGATGATCCACTTTTTGGATCCACTGCAAAACCCTACCCGGTTTATGGGAAAATACCCGGATACCCTAAAATGTATCTCTCCGGTGCGCTGCTTTCGTATCCAGATATCCAAATTTGATGACACCTGTCGCTTTCATCCCAAACTGGCACTGTTTTTATGTAAGGCCCTGTCCCATTACATCATTCATGAAAACGACTATCTGTTAAGACTTCAGGCCAAGTTTGAGGAAAGTATGAATAAGGTGGCCGTAGGTGATAACAATTTTCGCAGGGCTTATAAAAAGTTTTCACGGATTCTGGAAAAGTTCACCAAGGAAGAAAATCTGACCAAGCAGGAACTGGAACTAGCCAAAAATGTCATGGGAATGATTGATCGGGATTTTGCCCTGTTTAAAGAAGAACTAAGCCGGATTCACATCCGCTCTTTAGGAGCATAACGGGAAGCATTACGAATGAACCCCCGGTAAGCCGGATTGATGGTTCGTTTAAACTTATGTTTTCTTTTCAGATAGGAAAATGGCAAAACTCCGGCCAGATGCACTGGCAAAAACCACATAGCCTTCAACTCCGTCATACCCACGCCATAATATAGGACCAGAAAAGGCCACCAGACATTAATGCCTAAAAACAAAAACTGTTTGGCTCTTTCAAAACCATAAAAATGCTCGTCTTCCAAAAAGGCATATTCCTTCACAGGGATACCAGCATTTCGTTTTGCCAGGCGGTTGTGCTCGGCCAGAATCTGTAAGGAGCGGCACAATACAAACAAACCAACTATGACAAGTATCAGACAAAGCATGTTGTGATGCAGGTGATCGCGTTTACTGACCTCATTTAAAATTACAGAACCAGTTTCAAATGCCCTGCCACTTTTATAGGCACGAAATGCAGCACCACAGACCATCAGGCCACAAAGACTGCCCTTAAGCCAGATGAGAAATCTGCCCTTAATCTGAAACAGGCCTGCTGTTTTAAGTTGCAGGCTTAAGGCAATGATGCCGATTACAGCTACGAGCATGGTTGGATGGGCTGAAGCCTTGCCAAGCTTCATATGCAGGGCCAGATGGACCGATTGTGGATCAAGTCTTGGATAGATTCCAACCAGGGCCGTACTCACAAATGACAGTACACAATAAAATGCCAGAATTTGATATAAACTAATCATGCGGCGGAGTATATCACAGCCTTGTGAAGTGCCTTCAACAGAAGTGTAGATTTTGGTTCTGCCAGTGCCTGGTATTGCTCTATCACTTCAAGGTCTTCAAAATATACATGGGCCATAATATTATAATTGGTTATGTTATGCCTGAAATAACCCGCATACCTGTACTTCTTGACAGCTTCCCCCTCAACCCAGACAGGAAAGATATAATCCGACTGATAACCTCTCCAGGGAGTACCAAGAACTGGCTTGTTATCTTTGTCTCTGAACAGATAAAGACTTAAGCTGATTAAATCCTTTTTTACCCTTGTCTTAAGCTCAGGAAGATCAGAAACTTTTTGATTCTGATAAGCAAAACACAATGAATTAAGTGGGCACTGATCACAAAGAGGGTTTTTAGGCAGACAAACCGTTGCCCCAAGCTCCATCATGGATTGATTGGAATCCCCGGGACTGTCTTTGTAAAAGAGATCCTCAAAGACTCTTTTCTTAATCTCCTTACGAATGCCTGTAAGAGTGGGATCACCAAAGATTCCAAAAATTCTTGTGGCAATACGAATCACATTGCCATCCAAGACTGGTACTGACTCCAAAAAGGCAATGGAGGCAATGGCACTTGCCGTATAATCACCAATTCCTGGCAGCAAAATCCATTGATCTTTGGTTTTTGGTACCCCGGCCATTTTGACAATCTGCCTGGCACATTGATGCAGGTTTTTTGCCCTTCTGTAATAACCTAGCCCCTGCCAGTAAAAAAAGACCTCGGATTCCTCAGCCATAGCCAGGCTTTCAAAGTCGGTAAAACGCTTAATAAACCTTAAAAAGATGGGTTTTACAGCCTCAACTCTGGTTTGTTGCAGCATTATTTCTGAAACCAGAGTCCAATAGACATTGTCCTGATCTCTCCAGGGAAGCGGCCTTTTATTATTCTGGTACCAGTTTAGCAACAGCCTGGATTTTGACTCAGTTTCTGGTTTCAAACCAGCTTTTGTATTCTTCAAATCTTTCCCCGTTTACCGAACGAACCCCATCAATAAAAATCTCATATCTGGTTCCGCTTAACAATGGAGATGATTGTGTGGAATAAGTGACCCTTGTACCTTCCCCTTCTTCAAGAAACACAGGAGACTCAGGCCAGATGTATTCCTGTTGAAAACCATAGTACCGTCTCAGTTTCAGATTACCCTGTAAACTGTTTCGATCCACAGGCAAAGAAAATAGAACTGTAATCGGAACCGTTGTTAAGTTGGAAAGACTTTGTGAACCGGGATCCACGCTTCGTACACGGGCCATTTCTGTTTCAAAGGAATATCTCACCTCATCAATACGGCCAGAGTTTACAGAACGGATATCCTTTAACACCACATGATAACGGGTGGAGTATTTTAATCTACCTAACCTTGGCTTTAAGCTCAAAGCCTTTAAGGTTTCATTATAGGTAATCTGTGCATCAAGGGTTGTGGAAAACTGTTCCCCGATAGACTCCTCAAAGGCATAAAATCTTGTTGGTATCAAATCATTGATCAATGAGTCAGAAAACTGAATCAGGATTTCCTGCTTTAAGGCTCCTGAAACAGGAATCCCTTTTGAATCTGGTAGAGGGTTGATTTTAACCACCTCAAAAGGTTGGGCGGTACGAAAACGAAACACATGTGGAGGGACAAATTCACCCTTAGCCCCTTTGACCTGATTGATCGCCACCTCATAGTCTCTTCCCTGAGCCAAGGGTTGTAAGGGAGTAAAAACCGCCTTTTTTGATTCCGGTTGCCAGACAATTTTACCCGGTACCACATTACCATTGCGGCGATCACTGATCAGGAAATTTTTGTCATTTAAGGAATTGGCATCTACAGCATTTTCAAAAACAACTTCGATGCTGCTTCTGATATCAACATTACTCGCGTTCTCCTGAGGGGTTATCCTGACCACAGACAATCCCTGGGGAATCGGACTGGTGTATGGATCCCCAGAATTGCAGCCCACAAAAAGAATCAAAGACAGAACCAGCAACATAGCGAGGGCATATCGCGTACTCAATTGATAAAAATCCATGTCCATTTCATCGGATCGAAATACCAATTTCTTGCCAGACAGATAAGTATTTGTTCAGAAAGCCGATAGGAATTTTATGTATCTCGTCAAAGTATTCTTTTTTCTTGGGATTCTTGTCTTCCTTGGAATGCCCTCAGCCACAACTCTGGCTCAAATGGATCTGATTGCCCTTGCTGAAAGGTCACATCGGGTTGTCAGAGCTCGTCCTGTGGCTAGCCGGGTGGAATGGAGAGATTCTCACCTTTGGACTATCTATACTTTTTCGGTAGATGAAGACCTTTTGCACTCCGGGGCTCAAACCATAGAAGTCGAGCAGCCAGGAGGACGGCTAGATGGATATACAACCGTAGTATCTGGTGTCAAAAACTATCAATCAGATGCTTCAGAGATACTTTTTCTCTGGCAAGGCGAAAAATCCATGCAGGTTTTAGGATATTCTTTGGGCAGTCTTAGTCTGGTTCAATCATCTGATGGGGAATGGCTGGTATCAAGTCTGAATGGGCCATCCGAGGTAACTTCGGAGAATAATTTACAGTTCAGCATGATGAGGTTAAGGGGATCTACCAAAAAGTTTCAGAAGTTAAACCAGTTTAAACGATCCAGAAGTGTTTCTGATTTGAAGTCGTTTCTTGAGGAGATCCGTTAGGCATGAGGTATATCTGGATACTGTTTTTCATCATGGTTTCCGCCATAGAAGCAGGCATTCCATTTTTTGTCAGGACGGCAACCGGATCCTTTGAACGCATGCGCTGGCCAAACAGCGCCATCACTGTACATGTCAATGCTTCTACTGCAAGCTCCCTGTCCAATGCTCAGGTAATGTCAGAAATTCAGATAGCGGCCAATCAATGGCAAAACATTGCCGATTCATCCGTTTCGTTTACCGTCTTAACTACAGCCACCTCCCCCGATACCCTGGGTGGTTCCTCCCCAAATATGATGAATCACATCAGTTTTGGCAGCGGCAGCAATTTTAATCCCGGAGTAATTGCCATCACCTTTACTACAGCCAGAAACGACAACGGACAGATTGTAGATGCTGACATTATGTTTAATAAACAGGATTTTGTTTTTGTAGACAATGTGGCCAATTCTGATCCACTTGCCAACCGCATCCTTTTGTCTGGGGTTGCCACTCATGAGTTTGGACATCTGCTGGGATTTGATCATTCTCCCATTCGGGCCTTTGTACTAAAAAATGCCCAGATTCCAGAAAGCACAATGTTTCCCTTCTATTCCAATGATCAGTTAACCCTGGCCCCAGATGATGTTTCACTTTTAAGTTTTACCTATCCAGGAGGCAGTAGCCCATTTAATGGATTTGTCAGTGGTCAGATTCAATCCGGTGCCATTGCGGGAGAAGTAATTAACGGGGCTCATGTATTGATCTGGGATGTGGAGGATCGTTCTAAAATATATTCATCCATTTCCGGGATTACTGGAGCAGGCATTAATTTTGATGGCCGCTTTGAGGTACTTGGGGTTCCAAGAGGAAACTATGAGGCATTTATTGAACCTTTTCCCATAGCTGCCCCTAACTACCCTAATCGTCAGGTACAACTGCAAAATGACTTTGTCTTTCTCAATGCAGTTCCTGAAACATTAAGACAAAGTTTTTTAAACCGGGTTCGTACCTTCCCTGTGGAATTCTGGCACAACCAGGCTGAGTCTGCTCTTGAGCCAACCAGTGGCTCAGATACAGCCGTGGCATTTTTTCTTCCCGTCAATGGCAGACAGACAGTAAACTTTGTGACCAATCAGGGAAACTCCAATGTGAATCTGAGTAGCTCCAGTCTGGAAGTTGATCAGAAGTATCTGTACCCCAACGGCAGAAATGCTGGCGAGGATTTAAACCTCTCCTGGACAAGAGGTAAACTGATTGCCAGAAACAACAGTAACCAGGTCGTTGATACTGATTTATCCGAACGACTTACCATGAGTTTAGCCCCTGCAAGCCTAGCCGATTATTCGCAAAACAATTTATCAAGTCGAGCCTCACTCTGTTTGACAGTTGCACAACCCAGTTTTTCCAGAACCACTTTTACAACCTCCATCCAGCCAACCTACATTCAAAGTACTATCCCCTATTATGCCTTTGAACTGTATGCCCCTCTAAGAACCGGGGCACCAGATACCTGTCTTAGTCGATTAAGCGTCAGTCTTGACAGCCAAACCGGCACTACCCAGACTTTTATCAGCGATCTTCTATTTATCAGTAAGGCCAACAGTGACAGAAGCCTTGTCACCTTTATCCCTGACATTGTGTTTGGCATCAAAAACAGTGGACGGCAGGTTTTTGGGGATGCCAACAAGGCCTATTCAGCCCCAGGCACTTTTAAAATTGAGCCCAGATTCCCCAATGATCAAAGAGTATTAGCCCCAATATCTGTCACCCCGGATACATCTTTTACTACCTTTACCACATCCCAGAATAGCCCGATTGTCACTAGCCCCATTGCTGAAATCAGTGATTCTGTAGGCAAACTGTATCAAACTACGGTTCAGTTTGCTGGTGAAGACAATGCTGAGATTCAAATTAATCTTGATGGGGTGGCTCTGGCTTTGCAGCCTGCCATCAATTTTCAATCCATTTCACCTACAGGCTCTTCATTTTTACTGTCACAGGGCACAGTACATATTACCTTTCCAGGAATTGCCACAGCTGTGGCTGAAATTCGTATATTCCCAGCCTTTGCCGATCAGACCCCGATCCCATTTTTGTTTCAGCCCTCGGACTTTAATGTAATCCTGACCGGAAGCGCTGGCCTTCCCCTTTTTGGCTCCGGGACAACTGGACCGTTTGTAATCATGAATGATGGATTGATTGATCCATTCCCATCTCCTAGAAAAAGTGATTCCCTACTTTATCTGGGAAATCCGTTTTATCGTTCCTTTGTTCCTGCTCAAGCCGGGGTAGGAAGTTATAATGTCAGAGTCTCTATCGTGGATATTCCCCTTACCCAGCAGGAGGTTCTAAAATTTGACACATCAAATGCTGCCCTGACTGAAATTGTGGCTGCCAAACGCTATCTTGCTATGAATAGTGGTGAGGAAATTGAAGTAGAACTGATTCCTCGCTTCAGCGACAATACCCGTGTCAATGCAGATATCAGTGGCCTTGCCTTTTTATCATTAGGCAGTTCCAACGGCTGCCATGACACATTGGCAACCTTAAGAAATGGTAATAATCAGGAAACCTCCCCTACCAATCTCAGTATCAATCCATCTCCTATAAGCGTAGCAAACTCCATTCGCCTGACCACAGTTTTAAAAAGCCGGGTCACAGGATTTGTTACCACAAGCTGCCCGGTAACCATTGCAGGCCGTATCAATTCCGGGGGATTTCAGGACATTGGCAAACCAGCCCGTGTGGAAATCCTGGATATTAGTGAAAACCGGCTCGAAGTGATTTTAGATAGCGAGTTGCTGCCAGCCGATGGAAACTCCACAACCAGAATCACCGTAATCCCTACCTTCCCTGATGGTAGCAGGATGGGCCCTAATCTGGATGCAACCCGAATTAAAGCCAATATCACTAATGGAGAGTTTTTAAGAAAGACCTTTCAGCCAGACGGAGTGACCCAATTTTTAAGCCCTGAGGGTAACAATCAGGTATCTTTTTTTAACAATAAGGACGGAACTTATGAACTGTCGATTCGCAGCACCAATTTTTCTACCAGAGCCTTGATTACCTTATATGTGGACGATCGTCTATCCTTGATTACCAAAGAGATTATCTTCTCAAAAACCGGGTCTGCCGATCCAGATAAAACCTTGATTTTTGTCGATACCCCTGTCATCTATGCCAATGGAAAAAACACTGCCAAAATCACCATTTACCCCAGAACTGTGGCCAATGAGCCTCTGTTTCTTCCCGAAACTTCCATTGTATCGGTATTTAGTACCCTCGGGGTTTTGCAGGGGGCCATTACTTCCAATGCCGATGGTTCCTGGACACAGGTACTACGATCCATTCCCTCAAGTTTGAGTGTGACTGCCGAGGTGAGGGTAGAAATTGACTCGATTCGTATGCAACCCAACCAGACGGTTAATATTCGTATGGTAAATCTGGATGCCAGTAAGGTCGTGGCCGATTTTATCTTTCCCCAGACCAATCGAATTGACCCTTTTGATATTGCCATTATGGCACGGCACATCCGCCAGAATCTGTGTACTGCGACCAGAAAAGATAACTGCCTTCTGGATTTTAACTCCGATGGTGTTGTGAATGAACTCGACATGCAATTGATGTTAAAGGCTTATGGAAATGAAGCTTTACAGTAGTCTTGTTTTAATTCTTATCGTCTGTGGCCTGGGCCTTTATGGGTGTTCTGCCTCCAATGGGTCTGTTTTTGACGATAAAAACAGCGGGACCAACTCACAGAATCAATCAACCCCAGCCACATTTTCCTTTAGTTTTCGTGACTCTGCTTTTCCGCAAAACACTGGCATGGGTACGGAACTACAGGAATCAGAACTGCCTTCCGATGCCATTTATCTGGCTCTGTCTTCAGTTTCATTGGGGGCAAATGTCTTTCAACTCGATATCAGAATCAAGGATCTGGATACTGGAAGTAATCAAATTTATGATCTACCCCTACTACTAAGATACAATCGCAATGTTCTAAGGATTGTGGATAGTTCTGACAACAATATCTCCTTGATTGAGGGCACTGAAAATGTACGGCTCAGAGCTTATCTGGATCCCCAGTTTGCGATTCTGGTTGGTCGCAATGATGAAAATTTCCTCAATAATTTTTCCGGGTGCAACAACTTCTGTGGTTATTACATGATCGGTCACAGCCTGACCCGTGAAGTGCAGCCACGGCGCATCTATCGGGGCACATTATTGTCTGTAATTGTAAATGTTTTAGTCCCAGGATCCCTGGAAACTCCAATTGGTTTTGAGCTGAGTCAGTCTTCAGCACTAAATATTGAGGGAAACCCCATCTCTGTACGATTTTTTGGTGGAGTATTACGCCGATTATAGGATCTGTGGTATGTTTCACGTGAAACAATCCTCATGGAAATCATAATTATCCTAACCGCCCTAATTCTTTCTGTATTGGCCCACTGTCTTACAGAACGCTACTCCCGTATGGCCCATCTGGAGAACCAGCTCGAACAATTGATGTTATCTGAAGTAATCACTCCTGGGGCCTGTTACAGTGCTATCACCCGTTTTCGTGCCCATCGTGCCCATCCCTGCGAAAGCTGCGGTAAAATCCACCCAGTGCCTGAATTTTTCAGCCTCTACTCCCTGTTCAGTCCATGTTCAAAACGCCCTGGATTTAAGCTTCTGGCTGGAGAAGTCTTTTTTACTGCTGTGGCCTGGCTGTTTTGGACAAAGTTTGGATGGCAGCCCTGGTTTTTTGTGTTTCTGGGATTATGGTTTGTGTTTTACATGATTACCATCATCGATTTTCGCTACTTTATCATTCCCGATGAACTAAATTTTGCCGGAATTGGCCTAGGAGTAAGTCTTGCCCTATGTGGAGAAATCATTCATCAGATGGACAAAAGTTCCATTCCTCTGTTTTTACAGGGTTTTGACAAGATATGGAATCTAAAAAACTGCGGGTTAGGAATTCTCTTTTCCGCAGGACTTCTATTTGTTATTGCCTGGTTGTGTTCCCGCTGGTTAGGCAGGGATGCTATGGGCGGTGGAGATATCAAGCTGATTGCCATGATAGGCTCCATCATGGGCGTACAGGGAGCAATGTTTACTCTGGCACTCTCTTCAATTGCCGGTTCCCTGTTTGGCCTTGGATTTCTTCTCAAAGCCAAACTGATTGACAAACACAAAGGCTTTACCATGATTGCCTACGGGCCTTACCTGATTCTGGCAGCCCTGATTGTATTGTTTGTTGGACCAGAATCCATGGCTAGAATGTATGAAGAATGGAGCATGCAGTTTGTAAATCTGGCCATGCCCTGGGTTGGATCTG
>JACFNL010000197.1 GCA_019454875.1 Candidatus Cloacimonadota bacterium
GCTGTCTCGGAATCTCATTGATTCTTGAGAAGAGATTATTGTGCCATACACTTGTGTAATGTGTCAAGAGGTTTTTGAAATTATTTTTCCTGGTGAGGGAAATAGCATGACCCAAGCTTCTGCGTAAACATCTGCCCCAATGGCTTGTCACCAGATTTCTTTTGCATTGAGAGAATTAAAGCTTCCCAGCGTTTGACCCGCAAGTCGTGGAATGAAAGCCCGAATAACCAAGGTGCGACCTTATACGATTCGCGAAATCCAGTAAGGTAAGCACGAATCTCAGACTCCTGACTGATTATCCATTCAGCCAAGTCTTTCTCCATTTCTAGTGATATCGGGTTTAGAACTGATTGAATCATCGCGGCCAAACCAAGTACGAAGAACGGACGGCATTCGTCTAGGCCCATTCGATCGAGTTGCCAGACAAGGAACCTTGCACCCGCTTCCTCAGCCTGTTGACCAATCACTGATACTGAGTCCAACATCTGAATCAATGTATTTTGGTCGGGCTCAAAATTAGATGTTGCCAGTAAGACAGAACATGAGAATGCTCTCATCTTGTGCCCTCGTATACCTACTGACCCAGGCTTCCATTCAGGAACCTCTGGCTCTGACCATCGGATTAGCTCAAGGACTTCCATTGGAATCAGGTAGTCCAGTTCCGTCCAGTCATTACCCTCCCAAATCGGTTTGAGGGCCAAAAAATGCTCGGTGACATATTGAGCGTAGTCTGCTTCACAAATTTCTCTCAGCATATCCTCATCTATCAAATTTTTGAGAAAATCAACCGCAGATCTCCGTTGGGGTGGAAACCGATCACGAATCCAAGCGGGTATTAATACAGAGGACTCTTTCCACATGATAATTGAAGCCTAGCCAACAAGTGGACGGAGGCTCGAATCACATTTTGTGTCTGGCCCAAGTTCATAACTTCTTTCAATCGTGCTGTGACCAATTTTCTTTCTAATTTCTGTTATGTCATCGGAACAGCAGTTCTGCAAAAGTGCCTCTAAATCATTAACGACCAACACAGAAAAAAAAACCTTCTTCGTAGATAGGTAAACTAAAGTCTTCTTATTTCTCTTGAGGAGCTCAAATACATTATTGATTGTGCCCACACTTTTCCCGTCCCAAAGCATTAGACCATAATTTGCATTTTCGGCCATTTCAATATCTTTACGGGTATAAAATTCCCTGCCGGTAATCCAAGACGGCACATTAACATTGTGGGTCGGCCAGGCACCCAAATTGTTACGGCATTTGGTTCCAGAACAGAAAACCACGACATTCTTATAGTTACGCTCGAACAAGTAGGATTGAATTGCCTTATCCGCACCATTGGCATCACCAACAAGCACGCGATAGGAACCCGCAATAATATTCTCCAATCGGTCTCGGACTTGATCATTGAGCCTTGCAAGCTTTCGAGAGCCCGCAGCGAATACAGATATCATCTTTTGCTCCTTGTCTTCGTCATCGTGAGCACAAAAACATCACTGACACCACCTTGTTGATATAGTAATTCCGTTGCCACTCGTAAGGTTGCTCCAGATCTGTACAAATCGTCGATTAGCAACACATTTTTACCTTGAATTGAAGCATACTGCTTCAAATATAGTTTTTCCCGTAGAAAGGTCTCGCGCACGCCATTATCGACTATATTCTTAAGTTCCTGACCTCCGTCGTGTCTTCAAAGCACATCTTCAAGCACAGCGACACCACGGTGTTCGCCAAGCACTCGGGCAATCTCCACAACCGGTTGAACAATCCTCTGCTTGTTTGTTGAAGGCACGGGGATCAGGTAATCGAATGATTCTATACCCTTAATGCTATCTAACAACTTCACAATCTTTTGAACTTTTCGTTTATCTGCACTATATTTCAACTGAAAGAGTAGCTCACCAATCTCGCTGCGAGTATTTTCCCACTGTTCGTGTCCAAATTCATTGACACCCAAATAGTTGCTACTCAAGGTATGAACATCAAATGCAAGCCCATTCTTCCAGTTTCCATCCAGCTTGATCGACATCTACTACCCCATCACTTTAAACTCTAACAACTAATTCATATCTAATATTGTAAACCATCCGCAGAATACTTCACAGCCACAACCGCTTTATAGCAATGGTTCGTTAAAAAGAGACTGCCCGCGAATTGGAGAGTAACTCTCATAACCAATAAACAAAAACCCTCTTGCCCAAATGCTTTACAGTTTCTACTCTGTATCTTGAGTCCTCATCCGTGGCCTTGGTATCTGCAAAAATCATGAGATTCCCTTCCGTTAGACCGATCTGAGTAAGGTATTCACAAATCTGGTTTAGACCTTCATCAAGAGTCTTTGGGCCTTTGTAAAGTTTAATCTCTGAAACAAATTTCTGATTAGCAAATTCAACCAGAATATCCAGGCGTTTTCGACCAAGAGCATATTCTCGATGGATGGTGCCCCCGCCATTCACTAG
>JACFNL010000054.1 GCA_019454875.1 Candidatus Cloacimonadota bacterium
CGGTGTATTAGTGGACTGAATCTCCCTTGGGGAACCATGCAGGTAGGTGATACTAAGTCCAGTAATAATGGGAATGTCCCGTTTAAGATACCTTCGCATCAGTGAGGATGTCAGATCTTCGGTGTAAATCTCGCCACCGGCATCAAGATAGTGACAGAATATTTCTGTCACTTCCGCAAGTTCATCTCCACCCTTGGCCTCAAGTTGCAGTCTGAGCCGCCTTTGTAGATCCCGGCCTTCACCATGACGAAACCAGGTCAAATCAAACACGGGCAGATTGTAGGTATACATTCTGACCTCATAACCTAACTTCAGAGCATGTAACCCAAGGTATGCCGCCCTGGTGCCCCCACCATCAGGAAGCTGGGGAATCTCATCAATGAGCTGCTGCAACTCAAATTTTTCTCCAAAATAGGAATAAACTGCGTGCAGACAGGTAGCTCCACAAGTCGTTTCTGTGGGCTGAGGCAGAATGGCAAAGGGTAGTTCTTTAGTCATATCAGGCTGCCGTCACACGGTTGCGTCCGGCTTCCTTGGAGGCATACAGGGCATCATCGGCGGATTCTGTTAAAGACAAAGAATCCTGACCGCTGTTTGGAAAAGTAGCAATTCCAAAACTCATGGTAATGGTACCGGGCAAGGAAGATTCCCGTGCCAGATTCATTTCTACCCGCTTTCTGACCCTGTTAGCAAAGATAAGGGCTCCGTCACGATCCGTTTCGGGCAGAATTATAGCAAATTCCTCACCGCCAATTCGAGCAACTAAATCAATATTATCCCTGGCCTCCTGCAATAAAATTCTGGCTGCTCCCTTAATAACTGTGTCTCCCATTACATGACCGTAGGTATCGTTCACCTTTTTAAAAAAATCAATGTCAGTGTAGATAAGAGAAAACACCTGATGGTACCTTCTGGCCTGTTCAATCAGATCTAAAAGCCTGTCTTCATAATAACGGCGGATAAATAGTCCCGTCATGCTATCGGTGATTGCCAGATTATAAAGCTGTGAATTTTCAATGGAGCGGGCTGCCAGGGATGCCAGTCCAATCAAAAGCCTCTCATCATCTTCATTAAAATCCCCGGAATCCTTATTCAGTATGTTAATGACTCCAATAGCACTGTCACTGACCACCAGAGGCACACAGACGAGATTTCGGATATGGGATTCACGGGTTTCGTCCAGTTTATAAAAAAGAGGATCCTTAAATCCAAGGTTTGATGTATGGCTTTTTTTCTCACGGTATACCTTGCCAGCTATACCATTGTTCATCGGTATTCTTGATGCACTGTGAGCATGTTCGTAAAGCCCGCGCACAACCTGGGGAATCAGGCAGCCTTCTTTTTTGTCGGCCAGCAGTATGGAGCCCCACTTGGCATTCAAACCAGCCACGGCCTTATCCAGGATATGTTCCAAAACCTCACTGGAGTAACATTTGGAATTCATTTTCATGCTGGCAGACATCAGGATTTCAAGTTCGTAAACCTTGCGGTCCAAAATGCGGTTTTTATCCTTCAACTCATCAACCTGAGCTTCAATGGTCTTGGCCATAAATCGTAAAGACTCTTTAAGCTGCCCCTCTTCACGGAAATAGGACTGAGTAGTTGCCACTTCATATTTACCTTCTGTGATTTGCCGAGCCAAACGGACAATCTCAAGAATTGGATTAGTTACCCTAGCGGCAATCATGGAGCCAAACAAAGTGGAAAACGCAATGGCTACCAGAAAAATCAGAAAAAATATCTGGCGGATACCCTCAATGGTCTGCACGATAATTTCACGACTTACTCCTAAGACGACAAGACCGTAAAAACCATCAATCTCCTCAATTTTTAAGGGATACACCACCTCAATGATGTCATCAGAACCGGTATTAAATGCCATGGTCTCCCCACCTGAGAGATTGGGAGCCTTAAAATTCTGAAGCCACCCGGCAACAGCTCCAATTGCAAGATTCTGACCCACCTTTGCCAGATCCGTATGGGTCAGACAAACCCCATTGGCATCCACAATGTAAGCATACTTCAGATTTAATCCACGGCCAGCCTCCAAAAAATGGCGACTCAGGTTGCCAAACTCATGCACAAGGATATCATTCAAGGCTGAACCTGCCACGGAGCGGGCTACAATTCTGGCATTTTTGATCATCAGATCTGCCATGATTGTTTCCTGTCTTTTAGTAACAAAAATTCCTGTTATCAAAAGCACAAGTCCCATCAGGACAGCAATTGCAGTTGTAGTTCTGGCGTAAAATCCTGGTTGGTTCATGGAATGATCAGCCTCCGTACCGGATCGTAATCCTCATCACTAATCCTGTCAAATCCTGTAAGACCAGGAATCTGCCTCAAAGCAGGCATGGATGCCTCATTAAGAATTGCATTCACAAAAATCTCTACAACATCTGCTGACAGATCCCGTCTAAAAACCAGGGGTTCATTGGGGATGGATTCTGTCTGGGCCAAAACCCTTAAAGAATCAGCCTGATCTCTTAAGCCATCCTGCTCCAAAACTCCAGCATAGGTTGCCCCGGCATCAAACTGTCTGGCAATCAGTGCAAAAGCTACGGAATCATGTTTTTTTAAAAACTGAACCTCTCCCAGATCCGATTCCTGAACACCTGCCTGATTCAGAAGAAACAATGGGAAAAGATAACCAGAGGAGGAGTCTTTGGATACAAAGGCCATTTTTGCACCTTTTACATCAGAAAGGGTTTGAAATGGAGAGTCTTGTGGCACCAGAATCTGACCTGAGTAGCTGGATTTACCTCTCCAGCGGGGAGCAAGAAGGGGTTCATAGTTTTTTTGCGAGGCGGGTAAAGCACTATAAAAAACCGTCCCTGTCCAGCCAATCTCTACATTTTTATCAATCATCTGCTGGTGCAGCTTTTCATAACTTGAAAAAAGAAGTAACTCAAGATTCTTAAGACCGGGATGGGCTCTTAGGTACTGAAGTAAGGGCTGGTGCGATATGAGTACATCGCGGGGGGAGTTGTAGGCAACTCTTCCCATGCGAAGCCTGGGGCTCACAATTAAGGACTCAGCAAAGCCCTGGTTTAAAATGATTAACAGTAAAATCAGAGTCAGGCAAATCTGGCGCTGCATGGCAAGTCAGCTTAGAACAATTGTTAAGGAATGTCACTGATATTTTATGGTAATCTATGCCAATGAAACATCCCTTGGACATTCTAGGAAGGATTAGAGAAGATATAGAAACTGAAGTGGGTGCAGTTAAGGCCAAAAACCTGTTTCTGAAAATCTACCGCTCCCCTGTTTTAGCCTCTGAGCTGATTGATAACCTGCCTAGTCCAATCCGGGTTTTGGATGATGGGTTTGGGACAAAAAAAGTCCTTTGGAAACTTTCAGATGGCAAAAATGTTGAAAGTGTTCTGTTGCCTCAAGTCGGCCGTCACAGAACCTTATGTATTTCCTCTCAGGTCGGCTGTGCCATGGCCTGCGAATTCTGTCTCACGGGAAAACAGGGCCTTTCTCGTCATCTTAAAACATCAGAGATTGTGGCTCAGGTTCTTTTAATGTCCAGGGATACAAAAATCACCAATCTTGTGTTTATGGGCATGGGAGAACCAATGCACAACTTTGCGGCCGTGCGCAGAGCCTGTCACATTCTCAGAGATGATTATGGACTTAATTTTTCAAGAAGACAGATTACCATCAGTACCAGTGGACTGATACCGGGTATCCTGGCCCTGGCGGAAGAAAAATTTGCATCACTAGCAGTCTCCCTCAATGCCAGTAACGATTCCATCCGAAGCCAGATTATGCCCGTGAATCTTAAATACCCAATTCATCAGCTTATAGATGCTCTTAAAGTCTATGTCAAAAAAACCAGACAAAGGGTCATGCTTGAATATGTACTCCTTGATGGTCTGACCGCCTCAAA
This sequence comes from Candidatus Cloacimonadota bacterium, assembly GCA_019454875.1. Taxonomy (GTDB): domain Bacteria; phylum Muiribacteriota; class UBA6191; order UBA6191; family UBA6191; genus UBA6191. Next base: position 3,896 of record JACFNL010000054.1, read on the forward strand.
AAACAATGCTCTGGAACTCATTGAACTAATCCAGGATCTTCCCTGTAAAATCAATCTTCTACCCTGGAATGAACACTCCTCGGCCAGGTTCCAAAGACCCTCTGAGGATACGGTTGACAATTTTGCCACAATTCTTCGTTCTTCAGGCATTTCCACAACCATCCGGCAGTCCCGTGGCCGCAATATTCTGGCTGCCTGTGGTCAGCTTGCATCTGCTTCCAATACTATCTGACAATCAAAAAAATCAAGGCAGGAACAAAGGAAATACTTAAACTCAAAAACCAGGATTGGGTAGCCGTATGGGTTTTAACCAGTATGGGCACAGCACTAGACCAGGCCATAAACCAGATAAGCCCTGTGAACAGATCATAAGGATAATGGGATAAAAACAGTTGCTGAAAGACATAAAAGGCCATGAGCACAATAAACAATGAGCCTCTTCTTAACCACAGATACTCTAAATGACTAAGAGGTAGAAGCCTTGTGAAACACTGCCTGGATGAAAGGTAAATATTGGCTATAATGACTGTTGCACTAAAAGCGATGATGGACTCCATAAACAAGGTCTGCTTTTTTTCTCCCACAAAAACAATAGGGAAAAAAACCAGAATCCAGTAAAACATCAATCCCCGGTATCGTAAAAACTCATGCAAAACAATGCGATCACTCATGAGCATCTCCTGTATTTTCTTTGCATAAAACCGCCAGGATTTCATCCAGTGTAGCCTTGTTTTTTGCCTCCTGATCGGAAGGTAGCAGGTAATAATAATGATTCTGCATACCTATACCAAGCAATGTATGGGTATCTGAGGACAACTTTTCTTCGCAAACAAGGACTCGATTTAACAAATCATTGAGCGGGAGATCAAGAAGGATTTTGGATTTTCTAAGAAACACAACCCGGCTAGCAAGACGCAAAACTTCATCGGAGTGGTGGGTAGCCAATAAAATTCCATGATTTTCATTGCCGGAATGTTCAGACAGAAGGGACAGTACATCCTGTCTGGCTGCGGCATCAAGACCGGATGTCGCCTCATCAAGCAGTAACAACTGGGGGTGATGAGAAAAAGCTATTACAAATTGGGCCCGTATTTTTTCTCCTCTGGAAAAGGTCAATACCTTACGATTAAGATCAAGCTTAAATCTAGCCAGTAACTCATCGACCAGATTCTGATCATAATAAGTGTAAGAGCTTCCCGCCAGGTTAAGGTGATCTTTTAGAGTCATGGATTGCTCAAGCCAGCTCTCACTGGCAATAAATCCAGTGCGATCAAGAATTGCCTTTCTTTGGGAATGCATTGTTTGGGAACCAAACCAGACAATTTCACCAGCTTCCGGGGTTTCCCAGCCCAGAAGAATTTTAAACAGAGTTGACTTACCAGCCCCATTTGCTCCCAAAAGAGCCACAACCTCAGATGGATTGATTTTTAGACTGACTTGATTAAGTCCTTGATTGGCGGCATACAGTCTTTTTAGGTTTTTTATCTCTAACATGATTCCCCTTTCTGCAAACATTTTTCAAAAAGCTCGTGGATTCTGGAAGTTTCAATTCCATAGTTTCTGGCTGTGCTGATAGCTGTTGCCAGTTTTAATTGCACATCCTCTTCCTGTCGATTGACAAACTCTGTATTTGCCGATTCCAATACAAACATACCCTCACCACGGCGGGTCTCAACTAGTCCTTCCGACTTCAATTCCTGAAATGCTTTATTGACGGTTAACATATTCACACCAAGAGCAGATGCCAGATTTCTGGCAGAAGGCAGTGCCTCCCCGGCCAAAATTTCCTGTGAGAGGATGGCTCGACGAATCTGCTCCTGAATCTGTCTATAGATTGGCATGTCATTATTGGCATCAATGCGGATGGGTTTCATCTGTCCTCCTTTCCCAATTCAGCTTAACAGCTGCGGATTTCACGGTTTTTAGATCTTTATGGACTGAATCAAAGTCAGAAACAGGCACTGTATAAATCACCTGCGACTCCCCACTATATGGCCACAGGCCACTGAGTTCTCCATTCCAGTTGGAAAGCATAAAGGAATAATCCTGGTTTATATGCACTACTTCGCTGATCTCCCAGGACCGTTTTACTTCCTCCTTTAGAATGCCAAACGAAGGAGTATCAAAGCCGTGTTTAATCCATGTGTGCCGTACCCCACAGACTTCATTGCCCGGCAGGTTTCTTAGATAGATTTTTAGATCTGGCTTGTGGGACAGGCTGACCCAGGAAAATGATTCGTTCTCCCTTTTGATGTTCATGTGTACCAGGACTTGTTCTGTTTTACTTATCAATCTTAGATAAACTGGAATGCTCTCACGAACTGCACATCCCGTATCTTTTACGGGTACCCATATCTCATCCCCAACAATTCTGGAAAAATCAATCTGAAGTGTGCCAGAATCCAGGCTCAATTCCTGACGGGTGAGAGTTTCTGGATCCACCAGAAACAATTTGTAGTCCTCTGATTCATGAATTTTCACTAAAATCAGGATTTGATCCCACACCGCTCCTAATAAGCTGCTTAGCCCATCCTGTACAACCCGATGGTAAGGAATATTTAAACCCTTGTATTCAATGGTACTTTTTAAAAAACTTCCATCCTTATACTCTGTGCGTACCAGGACATCTCCATTTTGATACCCAGTCAGACGGTTGGGATAAGAAGCTAAAAAATCATCGGAAGTCTGAACTGGGTTTGATGGCAATAAAATTCGGTTATACCAATGTAATTCCCCCGTATGAGAGTTAAAAAAAGGTACGCCGTCAGGTTGGTGATGCCACTTAAGATCACTTATGTTAAGGATCTGCCGATCCAGGAGATGATTTTTTTCCCCATCACATTTATGCCAGCGAACAGCCAGCTCTTTTTGAGTAATATACTCTGCTGTCCACTGCACCCTATTGTGAAGATCAGGCCGATCAAAACAGGGAAGTTTATCCCATTCCACCACGGCTGATTCATAAAACCAGACTGGAGCAGAGGATAGGTAACGGGGGCGAGTCCATAAAAATGAGTCATCGAGCTTTCTTGCCAAGATGGACACTGGGTTTCCCTGAAGGATGACCACCTCATCGCGTTCAACAGGCAAAGGCCTATGTGTATTTCTGAAATCCAGAAACAGGGTCAACAATACCGAAAAAATTGCCCCAAAAAAAAGTTTATATACGGCCAGACGATACAGCATTTGCCTATTCTGCAAGGGGCTAAAAGATAGGGATCCTGCCGTGTAAATCAGTACGGCACTGATTAATGCGATAACAAATCGCAAATCAATCATTCCCCCTGCCATTACAATTTCGAGATCGTGATAGTGCATATCCTCATAGGACAGGCTGCCCCGATGAAGCCTGCCTATTGCCAGTGGAACTAGAAAAACTATAAGAAATGACAGGGGTAAAACATCACGGGTTCTGATCAAGACGGATAAAAATGTGGTGATCGCATAACTGTAAATAAACTGCAATGCACAATCATTTCTGAAAACCAAAAACAGAAAAAAAGACAGAATCAATGCCCATCCCAGATTTTTTAACATCAATTTTTGGGACGAATTGGGAATCATGGTCCTGTACTGGGAATTAATTGCCCCCTTTGCACTGAATTGCCAAAAGGACAGACCAATTCCCAAAAGGGTTACTAAAACCCCCATCAGCACTTCATCTGAGTACCAGCGACCATGCAATAACTGATATGGGAAAAATACAACCATCATGCTCACCTCCATTGATTTGTAGTGTACTACATAACTATAACACTAGCAAATCAAAATTTACAATTCTAAATCGGGCTTGCATTTGTTTGGGGATTCCAATAATATTCCGCCCACTATGGCAACAAAACCAACCACACAAATTGATTCGTTCAGCAACCCAAATCCTGAGAGAGACTACGAGATACTGATTGAGTGTCCCGAGTTTACCTGCATCTGCCCCCTGACTGCACAACCTGATTTTGCAGACATAGAAATCCGCTATGTTCCCGATCTTTTGTGTGTGGAGCTAAAAAGCTTAAAAATGTATTTCTGGGGATTTCGTGATCGTGGTGCCTTTCACGAGGCAGTTACCAATGAAATTTTAAGCCATCTAGTGGAAAAGACCAATCCACGGTTTATGGAAGTTAAGGCCAGGTTTAAAGCCCGGGGTGGAATTACAACCACAGTTACTGCAACACATAAAAAGAGTTAAATGTTAATATAAGTCCCTATGGACTCTCTAATTCGGATTTGGGCCCAATGTTTTGGCTACCTTCTTCATTTGCTCCCAAGACAGACCCAGTTACTGCTTGGGGATCTTTTGGGCAGCATTATCTATTACACCTGTGGTCGGGCCAGAAAAACCGCCGAGTTAAACTTCACCCAGGCTTTTGGTTTTTTATCTCAAGAGGCCATTCGAGCCTGTTTCTCACATTTTGGCAAATGTATCCTTGAGATTTTACAGATAACAAATGGGGTATCTCAGCTGAAATTTTTACGGTTTGAGAACCAGGAACTGATGATTGAGCATCAAAAAAGCGGGATGGGATCCATTCTGATATCTGCCCATTTCGGGAACTGGGAACTAGTGGGCAGCTTGTCCCAGTTTGGCCTGCCTATTTATGGATTGTACCGCGAACAGAAACAGGCACAGGGCCTGATTTACTGGCTTAGAAAACAGACCGGAATGATTCCCCTGGATGTTCAAAAAAGCTTAAAAGGCGCGATTAAGGCTTTGAAAGAAGGGAAGATTCTGGGCATCGTCGGTGATCAGTTCCGCGAAAAGGAATTTTTGTTTTTTAAAAGTAACACACACTTTCCCTTAGGTGCTGCCCGTCTGGCCTGTCAGATGAACTGTCCATTGTTTTTTGTTACCTGTGAAAGGGAGGGCATGGATTTAGTCATCCGCGTCCATGAAGTTTTGTATCCCGATGTATCAATGCCCACGGAAGATAAAGTAGATGATATCGTAAACCGCTACATAAGCTTATTGGAAGGCCGGATCTCAAAAGCGCCTGAGCAGTATCTTTGGATGAGAGATTATTGGGGAAATTTCCGGAATCAATTGACAAAATCCAGCAATAAACTGGTAGACTAAAAACCATGAAAACCGCAATTATCGGTCAGGGTAAAACCGGCAGAGAGGTACTACAGTTTCTTGAGTCTTCTTGTGTGGAAGTATTGGACTCCCATGAACCTATTCTGATTAACAAATTGCGCGAGTTTGATGTCATTATTGTACTTATACCCGGACTTAAGTTTCTGGAACTGTTACCCACACTGTTAAACAGCCGGGTTCCGGTTGTAGCTGGACTTACCGAAGTAACTTTACCTAGTTATATGGAAGTGGCCTTGGCAGAGGCAAAAACCCGCTGGGTAATTGCTAGTAGCTTTTCTTTGGGCATGATAGTAATGCATGAGGCAATTCGGGCCTTAAAACACGCAGACCGACTGTTTGACTCCGTAAATTTCCAGATTCGTGAAATCCACGATACTTCAAAACACGACACACCCACCACAACTGCCCTTAACTGGAAGTCCTGGTTAAACAAGCCATGCGAAATCAGTTCAGAAAGAGAAAATGGAGAGGTCGGGACCCATCAGTTAGTTATCAAAACGCCAGATGAAGAGATCCTTTTAAGCCATAAGGCCTTAAACCGAAAAATTTTTGCCCGGGGGGCTGTCTGGGCTGCCCACAGGCTAGTAGAAGATAAAAATCTGCCTTATGGTCTGATTCGTTTTGAAGATTTGACCAGAAACCTTATTGATTCCTGAATCTGAGGCCCACAATGTATAAGATAAATGTATTTCAGGAAAGCTCTTCTGATTCCTTATCCTTTAATGTCTTTGAATTCGGAACTGGAAACGGACCTACCGTCTACATTCAATCGTCTTTGCATGGGGCAGAGCTACAGGGAACAGCTGTTATACACGAACTGATAAAGAGACTAAAGTCCATTTCGGTTTATGGGCAAATCCGTCTTGTCCCTGCCTGTAATCCCCGTTCCATCAATGAGCTATGTGGTCCCTTCACTCAGGGCCGGTTCAGTCCGGTGACAGGCGATAACTGGAACCGCATTTTCTGGGATTTGGCAAACCCCTCTTCCCTTCAAAACGGGGGTCTTGATCTCAAGTCATTTGTTGCCAATCATTTCCATGACAGTTTTGAGTCAATCAGGTTTGAATTTAAGAAACAGATTGGTTTGACTCTTAGAAACAGGCTGTCTTCTGCTTATGGAACCTCAGAGAGCAAAATCCTGGCCTTTACTTTGCAAGGATTGGCCGCCGATGCGGATTATGTCCTGGATTTACATACCGGATCTTGTGCCACCCGTTACCTTTATGTACCCATACATTGCCGTGAGTCGGCCAGAGCCTTTTTTATGCCCTGTAATCTTTTGGTGCCTCTGGAGTTTGGCAATGCCTTTGATGAGGCAACTTTCATGCCCTGGGTACATTTACAGGCACAGTTTCGTGAAGCGGGACGGGAAGTTCCCCTACAGTTTGAAAGCTACACCGTAGAACTTGGTTCGGAAGAAATAATTGATCTTGATGAGGCCTGTTTTGATGCTGAAAGAATACTGAACTGGCTTGGCAGCAAAGGAGTCATTTCCTACAAGACTTCAAAAACATTTCCCGTTTCTATGGCTTGCCATCTTAAGGACTATAAATCCTATTATGCCCCTGTAGGTGGTCTTTTAGATTTTTGTGTTAAGCCCGGGGATGTCTTAAAAGAGGGTCAGGTTATGGGTAATATTTTAAGAATCGACCAGATTGGGACTGACTCTGCAATCCTGCCGATTCTGGCTGAGGAAGCAGGAATCCTGGTGTCTCATGCTTCAAGTTCCAATTGCCATAAAGGCTCAGAGATTTTTTTGGTAATGGAAAACCCTGAGCCCCTCTAGTCTTACCAGCGGGCCCCGTAATTGTGGTGTATCCAAGAGGGTGCCGGAACCTTGCGTCTTCCCCACATATCCCGATGCGGTGCCAGACGCACTCCCTTTAAAAAGTGCCCCCTCTGCTCTTCATAACGCACATGATTTTGAACACTTCTTCTTTTATGCATCTGGTTTTTGGTGTAGTCATCCCAACGGGCAGCCCTGGATTCCTTATCGTAGTCGCGTTTCCAGGTCTGATAAAAGGTTGGAGTATCAACTACAGGTCTTGCCTGCGTCCAGCTCGGGCTGTTCAGCATCACAATCAGAAACAGTTTGAGAGTCAGATTCATCCTTGACATTTGTTGCTCCTAGAAAAAACCGCCTCACCTTCATGGGCGGTATGTTGAGTAACACAGGATCCCATCCCACCTGATTTTTCTGATGAAACTCTTCAATCAGACTACAGGTTTTCACCAAATCCCGATTGCCCGTTACCTGACCCAGCATTTTTTTGAGTCTACGAGAACAGGCATACTCAAACGATAACAACTGTCCACCATCACAAACAAGTCTCTGAAACTGAAAATAAATCTCCTGCACCTGATCACTGCCAAAATTAATCAGTGGCAAACCAGAAATGACAACATCAAAGCGACGATGAAACTGGCAGTTCTCCAGTCCCGTCGAATGAACAATGACATCCACTCCCTTTAAGTACGAGGCCCATTCACCACGGATTCTTTTTTCCAAAACCTCACAGAAACTGGGATTGATCTCAACTAACTCCAGTCTGTCCCCAGGTTTTAACACCTGAACAATCTGAGCCGTAACTGCTCCGTCACCAGCCCCTAACTCCAGAATTGCCTTGGGTTTTCCATCATTTTTTATGTGCTTACGAATCTTTTTACCAACTGCCGGCATGGAAGGAAACAAGGCTCCTACCGATTTAGCATTTACCCGCACTTCCTTAAGCCATGCCACCACAGACTTCATAAAAAATTACTCCCGAGTAAGCTGTCTGTATTTAATACGGTGAGGCTGATCAGCACTTGCTCCCAGGCGTTTTTTGCGATCCGCTTCATATTCACTGTAGTTTCCATCAAAATAGCGAACCTCGCTATCTCCCTCAAAGGCCAGAATATGAGTGGCTATCCTGTCAAGAAACCAGCGATCGTGGGAAATCACCACGGCACATCCACCAAAATTGACCAGACCTTCTTCGAGAGCCCGTAAGGTGTTGATATCCAAATCATTGGTAGGTTCATCCAAAAGGATGACATTCCCACCCTCTTTTAACATACGGGCCAGATGTACCCGGTTTCTCTGGCCTCCAGACAATTCAGAAACCTTTTTTTGCTGATCGGATCCGGTAAAGTTAAAACGACCTACATAAGCCCTGGAGTTAACCTCTGTTTTGCCTAGCTGAATCATTTCCCTGCCATCAGAAATACATTCCCACACAGACATATTAGGCAACAGATCATCCCTTGACTGATCCACATAGGTCAACTTAACCGTTTCTCCCAGACGGATTTTACCTTTATCCGGTTTGTCCTGTCCGGTAATCAAGCGAAACAGAGTGGTTTTACCTGCACCGTTAGCTCCAATTACACCAACAATACCCCCAGCAGGCAAGGAGAAACTCAGATTGTCAAACAACAGGCGTTTATCAAAGGATTTATGCACACCATCAAACTCAATTACAACATTTCCTAGTCTTGGGCCAGGTGGAATAAAGATCTGTAAATCCTTTTCGCGTTTTTCAGATTCTTCTCCCAACAGCTTTTCATAAGCCGTGATACGGGCCTTGCTTTTTGCCTGCCTGCCCTTAGGCGACATCCGAATCCATTCCAGTTCCTTTTTCAAAGTCTTGACCCGATCCGATTCTGTCTTTTCTTCCTGACTCAGGCGTTTTTCTTTTTGCTCAAGCCAGGAGGAATAGTTACCCTCCCAGGGAATTCCTTCCCCTCGATCCAGTTCCAGAATCCATCCGGCAACATTATCCAAAAAATAGCGATCGTGAGTTACAGCAATTACAGTTCCGGCATACCTTTGTAAATGCTGCTCCAGCCATCCCACTGATTCAGCATCCAGGTGGTTGGTTGGTTCATCCAGAAGTAAAATATCCGGTTTTTTCAAAAGCAGCCTGCACAAGGCCACCCTGCGTTTCTCTCCCCCGGATAAAACCTTGATTTTTGTATCGGATGGAGGGCATCTAAGTGCATCCATAGCCTGTTCCAGCCGTGAATCCAGATCCCAGGCATCCAGTGCATCAAGCTTTTCCTGAACATCTCCCTGTCTTTTGATTAGTTTGTCCATGTCCTTATCAGACATATCCTCACCAAACTTCAGGTTGATTTCATCATACTCTTTCAAAAGGCTGACAACCTCAGAAGCACCCTCTTCCACAATCTGCCTTACGGTCTTTTCTGAATCAAGCTCTGGTTCCTGCTCCAGATAACCTATGGTGTACCCTGGTGCAACCACAGTATTTCCGTCAAAAGATGTGTCAACTCCAGCCAGAATCCTTAACAGGGTGGACTTACCGGAGCCATTCAGACCCAGAACCCCAATTTTTGCCCCATAAAAATAGGAAAGACTGATGTTTTTAAGAACTGGCTTTCCGTTATATACCTTGCTCACCCTCATCATGGAATAGATGACTTTGTTTGCTTCTGTACTCATATTTCCCCTGGACTCATTCAGTCCTCTAAGATTTGCAGCTTGACTCTCTCGGCGGCAGATTTTACTCTTAGGTCTGACAAGACGCAACCTGACCGAGTGGATTATGAAAACAAAACAGTGGATTTCACATCTCATGGATCATCATCCCCGCAATTTCGGGTATGCCATGAATTCGTCGCGCCTGAAAGATCTAACCATCCTCAATCAGGAAAAAGAAAAGACCTGTACCTTTTTAATGGAAGTCATAAGGGGACATCAGCTTGGCATCTGTGGTGTAAAACTTCTTCCTGACCTTTTGGAAAAAGATGGGATTACTGTTTTGTATTCAGGTACAAATCATGCTGAAGTCCGTCTTTTGATAGATGACATCTACTCCCGTTTCGCCATTTATGGAGAAGGCACGGCGAACAATAAGCCGTTTTCTGAGGTTATCGCAGATCTCTTGAGTCAGTCCGTGGATTATGAGAAGCAAAAATCAATTATTCTAGGAGGTTTGTCGCAGTTTGTTTTTGATGAACAAAACTCAGTTTCTGTGATTGGTTCCCAAACTATGCCTCTGTTTTCTCCCTCCAGTTTTTATCCTGAAACACCAGCCTTGGAAGCCCCAAAAAAACCAGCCCGTTTTGCCATCAAGATTCAGGATTATGGAAAAATCCCGGTGCTTGATCTTCTTCTGGTTCCCGAAGGAAAAAAAGGGCAGAGTCTCAAGCCTGTGCCTGCTACCAGACCCAATTTACTAAAATATGATGTACTGTATAAAAATCAGGTTCCCTTGCAGTGGTACCAGGACTTTCAAAACTACTGTATTGGAATTCCTGAAAGACAAAGAGCCCCAATTTTAAAACTCATTGCTCCCTTTTTTCAGAAGCTCTTATCCCTTCCTGATATCAGGTTTTTTATTCCCGATACGGGATTTGAATCAAAGGTACTTCTGGAAGTAGAACCAAAAAATAGAGAAATCAAGGACTGGGAACTTCGATTTTACAAAGTTGGTCCAGTTACATATAAATCCGTACTTGTGGAACTGGGGGTGGAAAATCCAGTGATGTATTCTAGCTCCCGTCTGGTTCCATTTCCCGAAACATCTATTCTGGCAGTAAACTTTTTAGGGCGGGAATGGAGTTATCAGATGGTTCCCTACTGTGAAGGGCTTCTTGATCTGGCCGAAGTTCTTTCCAATCAGTCCCTGCTTGAACACCATATCAAGGTTTTTTTGGCCGCGATTCAGAACAAACCAATCCCCTGGCTTAGGATAAACCCCAAAATCCATACCCAAAAACAAGTGATCTATCGTCCCCGCCCGAGAATTGTGATGCATGATTACGCACTATCACGATCCGCTGTCATGATGGATCTGGATTTTATGGTCCCGGATTCGGCTTACGAGCATGCTTCCTCCAAGGATGGAGAACCCACTATAATGCAGCAGGAACCAGGATTTGTGAAGACGATAATGGCTCTTATGGCCAATAGCCCCATAGGTGAAAATGCCATTTTTATTCAGGACAAACTCAGATTTTCCCTGGGAATCAAACAGTTTCAGGACTGGCTCACGACCGAAGCACCCAAGCTTCTTGATGCCGGGTTTGAAATCTATTCGCATAAGGAGAGACATTGTATCACACGGCCCAAAAATGTTTCCGTCAAGCTTCGGGTTTACTCTCGGGATCAATGGCTTGAATTTAAGCCTGAGTTTTTGGACTCCGATGGAAAAATGGAAGCCTTTCTCGAAGTTTTACCCGGACGGTTTGAAGTATTTGATTCAAAGGGTCGGCTGATTCATCTTCAACCCAAGGATTTAAAACGCTTAAGCAATCTGATTGAATCTGCAAAGGAAGACAATGGGGTCTTTCGTCTCCCGGCCAGAAATGGATTGTTGGCCTTAAGCGTATTGGAAGAAGAGGATCTGCACGAGTTACCCGAGGCCCCGCAGATCACACGGTTTTCTAAGCTTCTTGAAGGGATTTCTGAGCCAAAATTTAAAGAAATTAAAAATTTTAAGGCCAGCCTGCGGCCTTATCAGATGGAAGGGTTTTCCCGTTTACTTTTTTGGCACCAGGAAGAGTTTTGTGGGGTATTGGCTGACGATATGGGACTAGGAAAAACAGTGCAGACCCTGGCTCTTTTGCAGTTTTTAAAAAACCGAAAGCAGCTTAAAAAAACCCTTTTGATTCTGCCTTTATCTGCCCTTTCCAACTGGAAATCTGAAATTGCAAAATTCACTGATTTGAGCTGTGAGTTTTTTCACGGAGCAAGTTCTGATTTAAAAGACATCAAGGCCGATCTCATTTTGAGCACCTATGGTACAGCCAGACAAAGAAATAAAGAAATCTGCGAATATATTTGGGACTACCTGATTCTTGATGAAAGTCAGAACATCAAAAATTTAAATGCCTTAACCACCAAAGCCATAAAACAGATTCCATCCGAACACAGATTAGCCCTGAGTGGAACCCCACTGGAGAATCATCTGCTGGAATTGTTTTCGCTTTTTGACTTTTTAATGCCTGGATATCTGGGAAATACCCGCTGGTTTAAGGAACATATCGCCACCCCAATTGAAAAACAGGATCTGGAATCACGAAAGAAACTCTTAAAAACCCTGATTTCTCCCTTTATGCTTCGTCGGACCAAAAAAGAAGTATTAACCGATTTGCCCCCGAAAATCGAAACAGACCATCTCTTGACCTTCAACAAGGATCAGGAAGAAGCATATGCAATTACTGCCAGAAGCTTTCGTGAAGCCCTGGACACATATCTTGTGGAAGACCGTTTCTCCCAGACCCCACAGACACTGGTATTGGAAGCTCTTTTACGATTGAGGCAAATCTGTATTGCCCCAGTTCTGGCCGATCCCCGCTTTAAAAACACCTCCTCTGCCAAACTGGAGTATCTGGCAGATACTCTGCCCCAGCTTCTGGAAGAAGGCCACAAGGTTTTAGTATTTTCGCAGTTTCCTTCAGCCTTGAACCAGCTGGAAAAGGCCTTGGAAGAATTTTCTTTACCTATTCTGCGCCTTGATGGTACCCATACCCAAAAACAAAGAGATTTAGCCGTAAATTCGTTTCAATGCTCTTTAGAGCCAGCACTATTTTTACTTTCTATTAAAGCCGGGGGTACAGCTCTTAATCTTACGGAAGCTGACTATGTGTTCATAATGGATCCCTGGTGGAATCCTTTTGTAGAAAGGCAAGCTACCGATCGAGCTCACCGAATTGGTCAAAAAAATACTGTTCATGTATATCGTCTGCTCACTTCTGGAACGGTAGAAGAACGAATCCGGGAAATGCAAAAAAATAAACAGAGTCTGTTTGAAGATTTTGCAGAAGGTGGGTCAAATATGTTAGCCTCCCTGACCTTGAACGACATACGATATTTACTGGACTAACTATGGAGGCTAAGTTGAAGTCAACATTTCTGGCAAAAAAATTGGGATTACCTGTATTGGCGGTATCTACTGCTCTTATGTTTACTGGCTGTGGTTCCTCTGACAGCACATCTACTCCTGCGGCTAACAATGTAGCCGTAAATGGTGTGGCCGTTAAGGGCCCTTTTAAGCGTTCCTCTTCAGTCAGTGTATTTGGCTTAAAACAGGACGGAACTAAGACCATTCTGGGCAGTGGCCAAACATTGGCTGATGATGGAAGTTTTTCAGTGTCCGTACCTCGGCAAGCTGGTCCGGTTATAGTTGAAGTTGCGGGAAACTATGATTCCGAGGTCGGAGCAACTGATGCCACTGGAACCATTAAGAGCGTGGCCTTTATAGACGGGACCACAGCAATTATGCCAGATCTTCTGGTTACTCCCGTAAGTCATATTGTGGCTAACATTATTGAGGAAAATCCGGGAAATGCCACCAGCACCATAATCAACCAAACCGGGCAATCTGTAAGTGCAGCCTTAGGCTTAACTGGTTTAAATGTCTTGACTGGTCAAGCTCCTGCGATTTTTGCAAATACAGCAAATCCAGCCACAGTAGTTGCTTCCAGTGCCTTTCAAAAGCAGCTAGGAGCTGTCATCGCCGGATTTGAAAAAATGCGAGGCAACACAGCCTATAACGATTTTTTCACCACTCGGCTCTCGCAGACAACCACGGGAGGAACTATCCCTCTGACCTTTCAGGCTGATCTGGCCACAGGTATCAAAAATCAGCTCACTGCTATCAATCAGGCCCAGATTTCTAACGATTCTACTTTAGCCCAACTCACAAGTACGGCTTCATGGTCTACAACTGGTGTGGATTTAAACCTGCACACTGTAGATTTGTTTGCTGATAACAAAGCTCATTCCTTTGGTCAGTCCTATACTACTTCCATGACTGCCGGACAGAGTATTTCGGTTATGGCCTTGATTGGGGCATCCGCTACTGCCAATCTGACCTATGAATTTTCTCTTATCAGTACTGTGTCTGGTGGATATATTACTCCTCTTTCCAGTATGCTTACAGGTTTTTCTTCCACAGGTGCGGTTACTGGGGCTACCAGTTTTACAGGAGTATTCAGTACAACCATTCCTGCTATTTACACCTTTGAATCTGAGGTTCGCCAGAATGGCAGAACTGAGGTTGCCAAGGCAGGAGTGACTATTCATGTAAATGCTGTTGCGACTACACCCCCTCCAGCTAGTGCCGACGAATACAGCTTCACTTTTGGAAACTTTACATCGGATATGATCAGCGGTAAAAAATTCCATACATCCTATGATGGTAAAGCTGCTGCAATTGATAAGGACGGAGCACGACGACAGGTGATTTCCTTTTTAAGTGATGGTAATTATGTACGGGTGCATTATGATTTTCCTGGGACTGCGAATGACATTCCTAGTGGATTTGGAACCTTTGCCGCCAGAGGAACCTGGGCTGTGGTTACGGAATCAACCTTTGGCGTAATTCGCATGACAGAAACTGCTCGTTTTCCTATTGTAAATTCTACCATCAGTACAGAGGCTACAGCCGTGACCAGTGAGTACAGAATCGTTTTGGATCCTGCTGCAACAGCAAGCAATTTGCAGTTAAAGGACCTCAAAACAATAGTTTATGACCACGCTACCAATACATATAGTCTCGATCCAGCCAATCCGTTTAAGGACAAAATTGGTGGGGCATTCGGAAGTGCAGATATCTTTACCCCATCTAACATCTGTGGTGGTAGCACTTCATTGCCTACGCTGCCCGCAACCACAACACTGTTAACTCCTACAGGACAACAGGATGCAAAGACTTCTGGCTGTGCTGAGGTTCCAGCTCAGTAATTTTGTAGCTTGATTCAGCCCGCCTCGTGAATTCGGGGTGGGCTTTTTTTTTATCCCCTGTAACCCACCCAAAACATGCTAAAATAGAACCATGAAAAAAATCCCTATCGGACACAGTGATTTCAAAAATCTTCGCCAGAACCCAGATCTTCTTTACATAGATAAAACAGCCCTGATTGAGGAATTTTTAGAGGACCAGTCCATGGTTCTTCTCATCACCCGTCCCCGCCGTTTCGGAAAAACCTTAAATCTATCCACCCTAAGGTATTTTTTTGATTTGGAGAATGCAGAGAAGAACAGAAAACTGTTTGAGGGCTTAAAAATTTCTGAAAATGCAAAAGCCATGGCCGAGCAGGGAACAAGGCCAGTGGTTTATTTAACCTTCAAGGACTGCAAAGCCTTAAACTGGGCTGATATGCAGTCCATGATTCAGGAGATCTTAGGTAGCCTGGCCGAAACTCATCTCAACAATCTGCCACGGGAAAAAACTCTGGCTATGGATGCAATTGAGGCTGTTTCCCAGGCCCGCGCCTCGTATGGACAAATTGTAAACCTGCCTTTAAATCTCTGTTCCGCTTACGCAGCCAGTGGCAGCACACCTCCCCTAATTCTAATCGATGAATACGATGTCCCCTTACAAACCGCCTGGCTTTATGGTTATTACGAAAAAGCCATCAGTTTCTTCCGTAATTTTTTCAGTGCCGCCTTTAAGGATAACCCCTATCTCTGGCGTGGGGTCATGACAGGCTGTTTGCGAGTTTCCAAGGAAAGTATTTTTACGGGCCTTAACAACCTTAAGGTGACCGGGGTTTCCTCGGAAGATTTTTCCACACACTTTGGTTTGACAGAAAAGGAAGTCAAATCCCTGCTTTTGGAATACGGGTATGAGGACAAGACTCAGGCTGTAGAGAGATGGTATAACGGATATATTTTTGGTAAAACTGTGATCTACAACCCCTGGTCCATTCTGAGTTTTCTTGATCAGAAGGGGCTTTTAAAGGCTCACTGGGTCAATACCAGCAGCAATGATATGGTGCATTCCCTGCTGCGCACCTCAAGCATTGAGTGTAAAAAAATGCTTGAGGATTTAATCGCTCAAAAAACAATCGAAATTCCCCTTCTGGAGCATTCCGTTTTTGATCTGATTGCAAGCGACACAAACAATCTCTGGAACTTTCTTTATTTCACTGGCTACTTAAAGGCCGAATCCATTGTCTATCCTGAGGATGGGAAACCCAAGGCCCGCTTCAAAATTCCCAATCGGGAGGTTCTGACTATCTTTAAAGACTCCATAACCTACTGGTTTCAGGAATCCCAGGGTTACGAGACCTTAAAAAATCTGCATACTGCCCTTAAAAATGGGGATGGGGAAGAATTTTCAGATCTGTTTGAAAAACTGGTTTCAAACAGTCTGAGTTATTTTGATGTGGGAGGAGAGGAGCCAGAACAGTTTTATCATGCCTTTACCCTGGGCCTGATTGTAAACCTTTCCGATGCCTGGCATATCCGCTCCAACCGCGAAGCTGGAACTGGCCGCTGTGACATTTTAATGATCCCCAAGAATTCCGATCATTTCGGGGTCGTCATGGAGCTAAAAACCCATAAACCCCAGCGCGAAAAAGATCTGTCAGATACAGCCCAAAAAGCCATGGATCAGATTGAGAAAAAAGGATATGTCAAAGAACTTCTGCATCAGGGTTGCCAGAAGGTCATGAAAATCGGGATTGGGTTTTTGGGAAAAAGACTTGAGATTTTAAGTTCAACTGTTTCCTGATCAATACTCGCACACTTTTCTTTATACCAGAGCCCCGCCGCAACTGGCCCCGGAGCCTGCCATACAGGCCAGGCAATGCGAAGAGTACTGAATGGAGGATGCCTGAGACAGATCTGTGAGATCTGAAATCCGTAGAGGACTCCCGTGAAAAGTGATGGGTAAATCTTTCATCTGGTGAAAGTCACAATCATATAAAAACCCATCCCAGGAAACAGAGACCAGATCACGGCACATCAACCCTTCCATCGTTTTTGGATTATACGAATCCAATAAAAGCTGCATGTACTCGTGAAAACGATTGCTCCCCAGCAGTTCCTCATAAAATCGACCCACCGGAAAATTATGCAGGCAAAAAAGATGATGAAATTCAATCCCATACTCTTCTTGTAGAACCCTTTTATAATCCTCTTCCAGTTTTGCCTGATTGCCTGCCAAATTCAGACCCGTAGGGTTATAAACCAGATTCAGGGGCACTTTCCGCCCGTAGCCAACCGAATTTAAAATTTTTAAGGCCGCAATGCTTTTACGAAACGCACCTTCTCCTCTTTGAGAATCCACATTTTTTTCAAGATAACAGGGCAAGGAGGCAATGATTTTCACCCTATTGGCAGCCAGAATAGCCGGTGTTTCCGACTGAGACGGTAACAAAAGCACTGAAAGATTGCAGCGGACAGTAACCATAAGTCCTGCTGCAATCCCACAATGCATCAGTTCCAGAAATCGGGGATGAAGCTCCGGGGCCCCTCCTGTAATATCAAGTTCTAAAAGACCCGGTAATTCCAGGCTTTTGATGACGGAGTCCATCACAGAATCCAGCATGATTTCCGAACGCTCCGGCCCGGCATCCACATGACAATGCCGGCAACGCATATTACAGAATTTTCCCAGATTCACCTGAAAGGTTCTGAGTTTCTTTCGGGTGACAGTCTGGCAAAATGCCTCTTTGATTACAGACGATTCTGTTTCCATGGAGTTGGTTTGCCTAACTCATCCACAGCCACATACACAATCTCACAGGCGCAAATGCGTCTTTGGCGACGGGTATCCACATTCATAGTCTGAACAATCATTTCAAGAATCAGGGATGAGGTGCCTTCCTTTAAAGGTTTACACCAGAACTGAATCATGTCTCCTACCAGGCCCGGAGCAATAAACTCCACTTCCGACATTTTTTTGGTCAGAATCCGTCGGGTCCCCATATGCTGCATGGCAAACATAGCCGATGCCTCATCAATCCAGCTTAAAAGCTGCCCCCCATACAGGCAGTCTGCCGCATTCAAATGAGTGGAAAATATAAGTTTCTGCATGGCAAGAACATATCCTTGCCTCTGAAATTCTGCGGGTAATGTATCTGTTGTCATAAGCCGTATGCTAGCACCGTCTCAGAAGAAACGCGAAGCAATTTTCATCGTGGATCCTGTGATAAAATACCATCTATGGAAGAAGTTTTTGCCGAACACAACCGAAGTTTTGAAAAGACAAGATTTATCTATCCTGTGATATCCCGTCGCTCCCAGGGACTGTCTTTAGGAATCAATCTCGATTATGATAAAACCTGTAATTTTGACTGTCCCTACTGTCAGGTCAACCGCCGTGAATTTCCATCCGATGCCTTTGATTTTAAAACAATGCAGGCTGAACTCCTTTGGGCCATTGAATATTTGCAGACCTCTGAAGTATTTGATCTGCCCCGTTTCAAAAGCACTCCCGCATCCTTTAAAGTCTGGAAAGACATAGCCATTGCCGGAGACGGAGAACCATCAGTTAATCCCCACCTCCTGCCCACAATGGAGTTTTTGAAACCACTGGCGGCAAAACTGCCTCAGATTGTCCTGATATCCAATGCCACAGGATTAAAGCGACCAAATACTCAAAAAGCCCTAGAAATATTAGCTTCAATGGGAGGTGTTTTATGGGCCAAACTTGATGCAGGAACCCAACAGTATTTTGAAATTGTTTCCGGCACCAAACTCAAAATTGATGTGATTGAACAAAGGATTTTATCCGTTCCTCAATCCTTAAGACTCTGCATCCAGATATGCCTGATGAAAGTAGATGGTGTTTCTCCCTCAGCCTCAGAAATTGAAAGTCTTCTAAATAGACTAAAAAGAATCCACAATGCACACAAGCTTGAATCTATACAGATTTACACGATTGCCAGACCCCCGGCCCAATCCTTTGTGGCCCCTATTCCTTTGGTTGAGCTTAAAACTATCTGCCAGCCTTTAATCGATGCCAATCTGCCCATCAAACTCTATTCCGGGGCGGCGGATTGAGGTGTAAGCATATGGTATACTTCTGGCTATGAAACGATTTTTCAACACAGCCGGAGCCAATCAGGCAGATATTCATTACACTGTCTGGAGAACTCTGGGTGTGAAGCCTGTTCTTAACCTTATAGAACAAAGAAAATACTTCACTCACCACGCGCCAAGACAAAGTGGCAAAACTACCTTACTACGAGAAATCTGTAAAAAGCTCAATGAGGATGAAAAGTATCTGGCGATTCATATTACTGTGGAAAGTGCCCAGGCTGCCCGACATGATGTGCTTGCCGCCAACAAAATTATTCTCGCCAATCTGGATGATTCATTAATTGATCTGAATTTGAGCGGGAGCCTTCCCCCCGCATCTGGATTTACCAACGATCCCGCCGGGGTTCAAATGTGTCTTAGGGAATGGGCCCGTTCTTCCAAAAAACCAATTGTTTTAATGATCGATGAAATCGATTCCATGGCCGGTGAATCTCTGATTGCTCTTCTGAGACAGCTTCGGGCTGGATATGATCAAAGACCCCATGCCTTCCCCCAGTCTATCGTTCTAAACGGGGTTCGGGATCTGAAGGATTACCGTATTTATTCCTCAAAAGAAGACACCTGGCTTACCGGTGGTTCCTGTTTTAATATCAAAGCTGCATCTCTAAGGCTTGGAAATTTCACATTAGAAAATGTTAGGGACTTGTTTTCCCAGCATGAGGCAGAACGGGGGCAAAAACTGGCTTCTGGACTAGTGGAGAAAATCTATGAGCTTACCCAGGGACAGCCCTGGCTTTGTAATGCTCTGGGTGAACAGATGTGTTTTGAGCTTTTCCCCAACGAACCAGTTCTC
>JACFNL010000198.1 GCA_019454875.1 Candidatus Cloacimonadota bacterium
TGTGCTCTTCCGATCTGGAATCACAAAATATCCATCGGCCAGGCCCTGCATCAATGCGCTGGCTCCCAGGCGATTAGCACCATGATCTGAAAAATTGGCTTCTCCCAGAACATGAAGCCCCTTGAGGTTGCTCATCAGATTGTAATCCACCCAGAGCCCACCCATTGTATAGTGAACAGCTGGATAAATTCGCATAGGCATCTCATACGGATTTTCCCCTGTGATTCTTTCATACATATCAAAAAGATTGGAATAACGGTCGCGAATTACATTTTCACCCAAACGCTTGATGGAATCGCGAAAATCAAGGTAAACAGACTGACCTGTTGCTCCAACCCCTCTTCCATCATCACAGGCTTCCTTGGCACGACGCGAAGATATATCCCGAGGGGCCAGGTTTCCAAAAGATGGGTAATGTCTTTCCAGATAATAATCCCGCTCATTTTCAGGAATCTGGTGGTGTGGGCGTTTATCTCCCTTTTTTACCGGTACCCAGACCCTGCCATCATTTCTTAAGGACTCAGACATCAAAGTCAGTTTGGATTGGTGATCCCCAGATACAGGAATACAGGTTGGATGAATCTGTGTGTAGCATGGATTGGCAAAATATGCCCCGCGTTTATGGGCTCTCCAGGCTGCTGTTACATTACATCCCTTGGCATTGGTGGACAGATAAAACACATTCCCATAACCTCCGGTACAAAGAAGTACGGCATCTGCCGTATGTCTTTCCATTTGCCCATTAATCAGGTTTCTGGCAATGATGCCTCTCGCATGTCCATTGATAACCACTAAATCTACCATTTCGCGACGGGAGTACAGTTTGACAGCCCCACATCCGACCTGTTTCATCAGGGCTGAATAGGCACCCAACAAAAGCTGCTGTCCTGTCTGGCCCCTGGCATAAAAGGTACGGCTTACCTGAGCCCCACCAAAGGAACGATTGTCCAGTAAGCCACCGTATTCACGGGCAAATGGCACACCCTGGGCCACACACTGATCAATAATATTGACACTGACCTCAGCTAATCTGTGAACATTGGCCTCACGGCTTCTGTAATCCCCGCCCTTGATCGTGTCATAAAACAGGCGATGTACACTGTCCCCGTCATTCTGGTAGTTTTTGGCTGCATTAATACCGCCCTGGGCCGCAATACTGTGAGCCCTTCTAGGCGAGTCCTGAATACAGAAGGCAGAAACCTGATACCCAAGTTCAGACAGGGTCGCCGCCGCTGAAGAACCGGCAAGTCCGGTTCCGACCACAATAACATGGAACTTTCTTTTGTTAGCGGGGTTGATCAATTTGCTGTCAAATTTATGTTTGGTCCACTTTTCATCCAGTTTACCACTGGGGATTTTGGAGTCGAGCATCAGTGAGCTCCTTTCAGGCTGACAAAACTGGCAAACAGGGCCACCAGAATAAAACCGAGGGTAAGACCCCAGGCAATGGCGGCTGAACCAGTCCGTATGATTTGGTTGTAACGAGGATGATTAAGACCCATAGTTTGGAAGGCACTTGCAATTCCATGATTCAAGTGAAGTCCCATAACAATCATACAAACGATATAGAATGCTAAAAATCCCTTGTTATGGAAGGTTTCTACCATGAGTCGATACAGATCCCTCACTTCTACCCCACCTACCTGGGTTGGATAGTTTGCCCCAAACTTCATGGTAGCCACATGAACTACCAGAAATATTGCGATCAGAATGCCGGTGAAAATCATATTTTTGGAGGTAAAACTTGAATACGGCTCCGATACTGCATATTTTGAAGGTCTAGCCATAGAGTTTTCAGCACTCAGCTTGATTGCCAGAACTATGTGAGTCAAAAACAGGACTACAAGTCCAATCTCAGCAGGAATAATCAATGGGCTGGAAATCAGCATGTGACTATATTCATTAAATTTGTCTGGGCCCAGAAAAAAAAGAAAGTTTCCTGCAAGATGAGTAAACAAAAAACCGAGAAGCAAGACACCTGTCAGGCCCAGCAGTTGTTTTTTACCTATCGAGGAGGAAAGATAGCGGAAAATCCAATCCATGATGCGACTCCTGTTTGGTAGAATGGAAAACAGGATGGATTTTACCCAGAACTACTCAAAAGATCTACCACGAATCCACAAGAATTGAGGAATTTTCATATATTGCGGAAAATGAAAATCAATATCAATATGAACTATTACCAGATATTAGGCATCAGTTCTGATGAATTGCGCAGTCTGTCACAAGGTTATTCCCTTTGTACTTTGTTGATATGTTCCTCACTGATTGGATAAAAATCATCTGTCACGCGCATTTTATTTAAGATTTTTCTTGACAGATATTTTGATGCCATTTCCCAGCTTATCCCATTCCCTCGAAAAACTCAGGCGTTAATACCTCATTTCTCTCCATGTCTGCCTGATCTCAGACAG
>JACFNL010000055.1 GCA_019454875.1 Candidatus Cloacimonadota bacterium
AACCATCATAAAAAACTTCAAGGGGCGATACAGCCAGCGAACAATAATGTCTGCATAACGGCTACCCAGGTTCTTGGGAATAATTTCACCTAACATCAACAAGACAGGTGTTGCCATCAAGGCCGTTAGAACTGGCACCTGGTTCTGTAAAATTTCCTGCCCGGAAACCAGCCTGGAAATCCAGAGTGTAGCCAGAGCACTTAAACCCACATTGGCAATGTTATTACCGATCAGGATACAGGCAATCAATCGATCCATATCCTTTAGTACAAACAGAATCTCTGAGGCCTGTTTGTCCCCTTCCTTCTGTGCATGTTCAAGCTTTACACGATTGGCAGTGATTGCCACAAATTCAGAGATGGAAAAGAAGGCACTGAGAAACAGAAAAAAGAAGAGGCCAAAAATCAGAAAATTCATGCGTCCTCCCTGTCCATATCGATCTCAGACTCATTTAAAACAAGTTCAACCTCCACGATCCTGCGCTTCAACAGTTTTTTTACCTTCAACTGAAATCTGCTTTTTAAAACCTGGTCCCCTACCTGTGGCAGTTTGTTTAGTTCTGCCATCATATAGGAGGCAACATTGGTTCCAGGTTCAATCTCTTCATCTAAAAGATCAAGATCCAGGGTCTGTTCCAGTTCCCTCCAGGAAAGCTGTCCCCCCACTATGTAGTGATTTCTTTTGATTTCCCGAATCTTTTTCTGGGCCTTATCTGAAGAGCCGTCAAGTTCTCCAAAAATGGTCTCCAGCACATCTTCCAGTGTCAGAAGTCCCTGCAAACTACCGTATTCATCCAGAAGTATGGCCATTTTTACATTTTTATGCTGCATATCTTCCAAAAGCAGATCCATAGGCTTCATCTCTGGAATCACCAGCACATTTCTCATCAGTTCATCTAAGGGTTTTTCAGGAAACAATAACAAATCCTTGGCCTGCAAATAACCAATAATCTGATCCAGTTCTTCCTCATAAACCGGGATTTTGGATCTTCTGGTGCTTTCCACAATTCTTAAAATTTCTGCTCTGTCCGTGTTTTTTTCTACGGCAATAATATCGGGGCGGGGAGTCATCCTCTCCATGGCATAAACTTCCCGAAATGTCACAATCTGTTCGACCAGCTTTTTCTCCCAGCGATTAAAAACGCCTTCTTTTTCTCCAATCGAAATCATGGTGGAGAGTTCTTCGGCATTCATGTGAACATCTCTCTCCAGAGCCGGGGAAGAAAGTCTTAAAAGGATTTGATCGGAAACCCACTGTAAAAATCTAGTCAGAGGCCGCATTAAAAACCATAATCCCCTCAAAAAAGGTGATGCAAAAATGGAGACGGTTTCGGAATTTCTCAAGGCTAGAGACTTGGGAATAATCTCACCAAAAACAATAATCAAAACTGTAATCAGCGGTACACTCCATGCCAGTCCAGACTCGCCAAACATTTTCATGGCCATCTCGGAAGCAGCAGAAGATAAAAAGGTATTAACCAAAAGATTCCCCACTAGAATCACAATTAAAATAGAGCCCTTGTTATCAAGGATAATCATCAGGGAACGGGAAAACAGGTCTTCTCTGTCCTTAAGTCCTTCACGATACGAGCTTTTTAAGGAAAAAATTCCCGACTCTGAACCTGAAAATGCCGCCGACAGAATAAACAAAGCCACAAAAAACAGTAGTGTAGCCAATCTATTTGCCCCCTAGATTGCGATAGTGGGCCAGATTTTCTTCAGCCCTCTGCAAATCGCCTTTTTTATTGTAATACTCAGAAAAAAGTAAAAAAATCTCAGGCCCAGTCTGCTTAAGATTAGTAGCTATCTGCAAATCCTTTAGGGCATCCTCAGTGCGCTCCTGCAACAAAGATATTTTAGCTCTCACCAGATACGCCTCTGCATATTCAGGATCGAGGCGAATTGCCGAGTTTATCTGATCCAGGGCAAACTGGCCCTCTCCTGCTAGTATGGCAACACGGGCTGACTGTGTGGCAATGCCTGGATCAAGAGGTGAGAGAAGGGACGCTTCCCGCAACATGGCCAAAGCTTCCTTGGGCTGATTGGCCCTGGCCCTGATAACAGCTGATGTCAAAAGCTGTCTGACCATGGCAACTACATCCTTATCCTGGGCCTCATAACGAACCCCCTTTGAAATACGAAATACCGCCGGGGTGCGTTTTTCCTCCAATGCCTGTAAAAGCCTGGCATCCAAGGCCTTTTGAAAACCCACTATCTGTTCTGAAAGCCGAAATGCATCCGGCTTCAAATTTTCGCCCTGAGTCACCTGATTCTGGGATTCTGCAATATCAGACTTTAATGATTTTGCTCTTTGAATTCCTATAATCACAACTACGGATAGCAAAAGCCCAAGGATTGCTATCACAATCATGATTTCAAGAACTGTGTATCCTTTTTGACTGTCTGAACTACCCATGCTGATAAAAACTTAACAGTGATTGACCATATTTTCTGGTTTTGATGAGCTTCAAACCTTCCAGATTTTCGGGTAAATCCCTCGGATAATAACGGGCATGTTCCAGTACCAGGGTTCCTTCCTCTTTCAAACAGGCAAAAAAGCCAGCCTGAAGCCAGGATTTTTCCTCATAGTCTGCATGCGGAGGATCAAAAAAGAGGATATCAAATGTATAACCCCGTTTCAAAAATGCCTGATAATTTTCAAGTTTCACATGCACCTTAGGCAGTTCCGACTGCCCCGAAAGTACATTTCCTAGTCGTGATACAGCATTATCAACATTTTGCGAAAGTGTCTTGTAAACCCGCCTGTCCGCCTCAACAAACCCGGCCACTGATGCCCCGCGTGATAAAGCCTCTATACCCATTACTCCGGTTCCAGCACACAAATCAAGAAAGCTCAACCCATGCAGATCCTGGCCAAGTATGTTAAACAGGGCTTCCCTGACACTGCTTTTGGTGGGTCTCACAGTATTGCCTTGAATAGAGGCTATGGGCATGCCCTTTAACAATCCAGCCGAAATATTCATAATCAGGACTCCAGCAAACGGACAATACCTGCTAGCCATAACAGTCTATACCGTCGGCCTTTTCGCATTTCCGCAAGCACTTTAAAATGTACAAAAGCAAAACCAAAAATCAGAATAAAAAACAGAGGCCAGCCCACGACCGGAACAAAACATACCATGGAACTGAACAGTTCCACCGAGAAAAGGACAAAACCCTGCCTTGCGTGAAACTGTTCCGATGCCGTCTGCTGCTTTACAGAAAAGAGGCTACAAATCCCAAGTACAGGAATATAGGCCAGCGCGGAGTTCCAACTGAACTCCTCCTCTGAGGATTTGTCTTTTTTCACTCAGGGCTCCAGATGGGACATCATCCTTGGAAATGGAATTGCCTCGCGAATATGATGGGTTCCTGTAATAAAACAGACTGCCCTCTCAAGACCCATTCCAAACCCGCTATGCACAAAGGTTCCATATTTTCTGAGTTCCAGATACCATACAAAATGTTCTGGATTTAATCCAAAGTCAATCATTCTGGCCTTTAAGATTTCATAATCATCTTCTCTTTGTGATGAACCAAAAATCTCTCCATAACTGGGGGCAAGCATATCAGAACAAAGTACCCGCTCAGGATTTTCAGGATGAATCTTCATGTAAAATGCTTTGACTGCCCGAGGGTAGTTCATAACAAAAATGGGAGTCTCGGAGTCTGAAGTCAGAAGAATTTCATCGTCTGCCCCAAGGTCCTTGCCACGAATAATATCAGAACCACGGGCATGTAAAATATCCACGGCCTCATCATAAGTGATTCTTTTGTAAGGATTCAGGCATTTCTCAAGAGCTACTGGGTCTCTTTCCAGGATTTTTAACTGTTCCTGGTTTTTCTCTAAAACCCAGCGAATGATGTATTTAAACAAAGATTCCTGCAAGTCCATATTTGCCTGGCTGTCTGCATGGGCCACTTCGGCCTCCAGCATCCAGAATTCCGTCAGATGTTTGCGGGTCTTGGACTTTTCGGCCCGAAATGTTGGGCCGAAACAATAGACCTTGCCAAAAGCGGCACAGGTTGCCTCCAGATAGAGCTGCCCTGTCTGGGCTAAATAGGCCTTGCCTTCATCAAAATACTCGGTAGCAAACAGAGTCGATCCTTCTTCTCCAATGGTTCCGGTCAGGATAGGAGAATCTGTACACAAAAACCGGTTTTCATAAAAAAACTGGCGGGAGGCCATAATTACCTCATTACGGACTTCCATCAAGGCCTTCTGTTTTTTGGATCTGAGCCACAAGTGGCGGCGCTTCAATAGAAAGTCCGGGCCATGCTCTTTTTTGGTAATTGGATAGTCCTGAGCGATCTGCACGGGAATAATCTCCAAAACCACCATTTCTGCTCCGGTCTCGGAACGATCATGCGGCTTGATGAAACCACGAACACGAAAACTTGACTCCTGGGTCAGGGTTTCAGCCACTTCCCAGGTTTTCTCCGATGAGTCTTCCCTGGTAACAACTCCCTGAAGAATTGCAGTTCCATCACGCATTTCCAGAAACTGGATTTTTTTACTGCCTCGGCGATTGTAAAGCCATACATCAAGCCAGATTTCCTGCCCTAGATGTGCTTTGACTTCGTTACACCAGATTTTCATCATTTCTACTCCATATTAATAGTCAACATGACAGGCGCGACACAACAAATCATCTTTCATAGTGATTTTTAAAAATTTGGGGTTGGCACTGTGGGGATCATGACAGGAGACACAGGTAATAACCCTACCCACTCCTTCTACCATGGTTGTACCTAAAATTTTGGGGATCTTTACTTTATCGGATGGCACAACATTGATTGGGTGAGAGTGGCCGGGCATAAAAAACTTGCCCCCCTTATGTTCCTCTTGATGGCAGGAGTAACACATGGCATCAGACGGGGTCAAAGGAACCTTGTTAGAACTTTGATTGGCAAGGGGGGTGGCCCACAAAAACTGTCCCTTGGGATGATGGATGTTATGACAGGCAGCACAGGCAAAATCATGTTTTGTCCCTCGAAGGCCTTTTGGATTGGCACCAGGGCTTGCCACAAGGCCCAACAAAAGAGATACAAACAAAAACCAGCTACTTCTGTTCATCCCTTAACCTCACTCCCTCTACCAGATATTCCCTACCTTCAGCATACAAGCCTTCTGCAAAAGCAAAAGTTGCCAGAAGAAAATAACTTTCCACCTGTTCCTGTCTGGATAGTCTTGGTGAACCAAGACGGGATTCAAGACGGGATTTCTGATCAGCCCACTGTAACTGCATCAGCTCAGAATAAGTATCTGGGCCAGAGGAACGCGAAGACTCCCCTTGCCTGGAAGTAAGTAAAAATACCTTAAGATCGGCTATGTCCCTTCTTAATCCAAACTGCTGGTAACAAAGAACGGCAATCAAAACCAGCAATAACCCCAGTACCAGCAAGTGCAAAAACTGTGTTCGCCTGGCTTCCTTCCCTGATGGAGCGATCAAAAGCTCCTCATACAATTCAGGATGTTCATCCACAACACTGACCTCCACCCCATTACTTTTAGATACCGAGGGCTTCCCAAAGAAAAAACTCTTTTCTTCCTTGGTCAGAACCGAACCGGAGCCCTTCTCTGATATCTTATCAGTGGTGCCAGTTGCCGCATCCTTTTCAATTTGAGAGCGTTTTTCATCTTTAACTGATGAAAGCAGACTAGCTAATAGCCTGTCTGGATTTTGTTCTTGACTCATTGCTTCTGTCCTAACTGCAAAACGACAATATTAGACTAAAATCCATGATTTTGCATCCTCAGACTCCAATTTCGGCCTGAATTGCTGAAGCAATCTCTGCTGCCATACCTAAAATGGTTGCCTCATCCTCACCCTCAAGCATCACACGGCACAACAATTCAGTCCCGGAATATCTTACCAGAACCCTTCCCTTATCCTTTAGCTTCTCCTCAGCCCGGCAAATGGCGGCTTGAACCTTTTTCATCCCTTCCAGAGGCTGCCTTTCACGAATGGACACATTTTTCATGACCTGGGGCAGCTTGTTCATAACACTGGCAAGTTTTGAAATTCTTTTTCCGCTTTTGGCAACAATGGCAAGAACCTGCAAGGCTGATACCAGGCCATCTCCAGTAGTATTGTGATCCAAAAATACCATGTGTCCTGATTGCTCCCCACCTATGCTGTAACCACCCCTGCGCATCTCCTCAACCACATATCTGTCCCCAACTGCCGTGCGCACTACATCAATCCCGTGTTTTCGCATAGCCAGATCAAGCCCAAGGTTACTCATAACTGTTGTTACCAGGGTATTGCGTTTCAGCTGCCCATCTTTTAATCCCTCCACAGCACAGAGGGCCATAATCTGATCCCCGTCAATCTCATTTCCATGTTCGTCGGAAAAAATAACCCGATCCGCGTCCCCATCAAATGCTATGCCTAAATCAGCCCGGTGCCTTATCACCTCCACCCTCATTGATTGAGGATGCACAGCCCCACAGCCTTCATTGATATTTGTACCATTTGGCTCGCAGCCAATAGGGATCACCGTTGCCCCCAGTTCCTCAAGCACCCCAGGCCCCACCTTGTATGAGGCTCCATGAGCACAATCCACCACAATCCTCATTCCATCAAGAGTCATTCCCTTGGGAAACACGGATTTGGCAAACTCCATGTAACGACCTACGGCAGTATCCATGCGCCTGACCTTGCCCACCTTATCTGCTGTGGGTCGAATTTTGTCGATAGTGCCCGACTCGATCAGATTTTCAATTTCAAGTTCCATCTGATCCGGTAGTTTAAAACCATCGGTCTGAAAAAACTTGATCCCATTGTCCATATACTGGTTGTGAGAAGCAGAAATCATGACACCGGCTAATGCCCTTAGACTTCGAGTCACAAAAGCAACTCCTGGGGTTGGCAGAGGACCGGTTAACAAAACATTGACCCCCATAGAACAAAACCCGGCTACTAAAGCCGATTCCAGCATGTATCCAGATATTCTGGTGTCCTTGCCAATCACTACCGGATGCCTGGTGCCTTCCCGATCTCTACCTAGAACATAGGCCGCAGCCCGTCCGATTCTGACCATCATTTCAACTGTCATGGGCTCTACATTAGCAACACCGCGAATCCCATCGGTACCAAACAGTTTACGAACCATCTTTTTTCTCCTGAGCACTTTTGGGAGTCAATATATCAGAGCCAATTGGATTCACGCACGGGTTATGCTGTACAATTGGCCCCATGGTCACAAACCACTTTTACCTCCATCGCCTTGTATGGCTTCTGATTGCCTTGAGTAAGTTTTGTCTTGGTACTGTATTGTACTGGACTCTGATTTTAAGCCTTTACGCTTCCCTATCCCTGTTTCAGGGCTTTAGCACTGTGTTTCTTCTTACAGGAATACTTTTAGAGCTTCTGCTTTTTTATGTATTGGTCATAACCATCTTAAACTTTTGGAAAATAAATCCCTCGCGCTTTGTGTATGAGCTGGAAAAACATCAACCATCCTTAAAAAACCTGCTGTCAGCCTATTATTATCCAACCCATCCGCAGTACGGAAAATCCCTGTACTCTGAAACCCAGTCCCTGCTTTCTGGGCTAAGACTCCCCTGGCTGATTAAACCCATCCATTTCTGGGCTCCTGCCTGTCTGGTTTTTGTCTGTCTCTTCCTGAGCTTTCCACCCCCACATATTCCCGTCTCCCGCCTGTTTTTGGCCTGGCATGACCTTACAGATAGCCGCCGTTCCCATCCAACCCTGACCTTGGAAGCTCTACCACCATTTATCATTCGTGGAGAGCCCCTGCCTGTTCGTGGAACAATTCATCCATTGCCCCTGTTTCCTGTACATCTTGAAATATATTCAGAAGACAAAAAACGGGAAATCTCAAGGGTTCAGGCCGATCAGCTCATGGACATGGGCAATGATGCCTTTTCCTTTGACATTGTCCTGCCCCCCCTCTCAGAGTCCGTGCAGATCCGCGCCGTAACCGCCAATATATCCACAGACTTTTATTTCGTCAGGCTCACGGAACTTCCCCGGGTAGAAGCCGAGCACTATACATATCAGGAGCCATCCTGGAACGGGGGAGCACAAAAAAACTCCCTGATTGCACCCACAGCTCTTATCGAAGGCAGTGTTCTGACTCAAACCATAGTGTTTAATAAACCCATTGTATCCGCTAGCCTGAACGATTTGGCCACTGGTATTGTTCTGGAGTTTGAGAATCAAAGGCTTAGTCTGAGTGGGACCCTCGATAGAAACCTCAACTTTTTAGCTGAAATTACTGATGCAGACGGTTTAAAACTTGAGACCCCATCAAGAAGTGTAGAAGTCCTATGGGACACAAGCCCTACCATTTCTATCCTGAGCCCGGAGGCTAGGGGCAAGATTGCGGCCGGGGCACTGAAACTTTTTCCCCTCAGAATCAAGGCCGAAGACAATCTCTATTTATCTGATATTGAAGGAGAACTCATTGCGACCCAGCGGTTTGAGATGACACACACTCACTCAAGAAGACAGTTTACCCTTCCTGTATCAGGTATGAACCGCTATTTTTCCACCACTGATGTACCCCTAAGACCCTTACACCTTCGCGAAGGAGACCGTCTACAGCTCAGGGTGTCCGTCAAGGATAACTATCCTGGCCGTGAAGCTACATTTTCCGACTGGGTTCATCTTGAGGTACCCTACCGGTTTGAGGAAATGCAAACTAGAGAGGATGAATTAAAAAACACCCTCAGTGAACTGGACAATCTAAAGGCTTCCCACGATGAACTGGGGCAACAAGGACAGAAACTTAAGAATGCCCTTAAAAACAGCCCTGAATCCATGAAAGAAGCGGCCTCCGAAAAGTTAGGAGAACTGCTGGCCCAAAGGGAAGAACTACAAAAAAAGATGCAGGAAATTCAAAATGCAGTAGACGAATCCTTAAAACAGGAGCGAGCCAGTGAAAATCCCTTTCTTGATGAAAACAATATTCAAAAGCTGTCTAAAATCCAGCAGATGATGCAGGAGTTATCGCTTCGCGAACAAAGAGATCTGTTTCAGTTAAACCAGTTGATGCAAATGCAGGATCTGTCTCCCGAACAGATGCAACAGATGTTAAACCAGTTTGATCGGGAACAGTTTTCCCGGGAACTGGATCAGACCCTGCAAGGGCTTGAAGACATCAAAACCCAAAGGAACCTGCAAAAAAATCTCGAAAAACTCAAAACCCTGAGGCAAAAGCATCAAAAGCTCTCAGAAAATATGGCCTCAGGCCAGAACCCTTCCTCTGAGGATCTGGAAGAGCTTGATAAACTTCGTGCCGAGGTGCTTGAGGATTTTAAGGAACTGAGCCAGAAACCCAATCTAAACCAGGATTTAAAAGAAAAGCTTGAAGCAATGATGGAAAAGATTGCCAAGGCCGATCAAATACAGGCAGAGGCTCGGTCTCAAATGGATTCCCAGGCAATCAAGGAAATGATTCACAAAAACTGGGAAAGCTCCAGTTCTCTTGAAAAGGAACTGATGGAGTATATGGAGGAACAGGCCAGTCAGCAGATTTCCATAAGCATGGAAAGACTTTTCTATTTCTTAAGAGAAACAGCCGACATGTCCCGAAGAATCCAGTGGGTTCACCAGAATATTCAACAACTGTCAGGGCTGGAGCTAAAAAGACTGGTGGCTAGAGAGATGGCATTTCTGGATTCTGCCACCTTGAATCTTGAGGGGCAGTTTGCCGAGGAGTACAGGCAGAATCTTGATTTTCAGACCGCCCTTTTACGCCTGGCCGAATTATTAAGAGAAAGATTGTATGCCCTGGTACGACTGTATGAATCCGATAATTCGCCCATGGATTTTAGGGACATTATCTCAGCCTACACTGCTACAAATCAGATCCACCGTATTCTGTTACAGGTTCTTGAGCAGATGCAGGATCAACAAAAACAGAGTCAGTCCCAGCAGATGATGGAACAGATGCAGCAGATGAAAAGACAGCAGCAGGATTTGAATCAGATGACACAAAGACTTAGGGAAACTCCTATGGAGAGGCAGCAAAGAATTCAGATGATGCAGCAAATTGCCATACAGCAGGAAATTATTCGTCAATCAATCGAAAAGATGCATGGTAAAATGGGTCAAAAGGCAGAATTGGCCCAAAAAATGCGGGAACTGAGCCAGGAAATGGAAGCTTTGGAAAATAAACTCAAACAAGAGGATGATCTAAGGCAGGAAATTGTATCGGCCCAGGAAAAAATTGAGACCCGCTTTGATGAGGTCATGGATGCCGTTTTGAATCAGAAGGAGTCTGAAAAACGCGAAGGAGTCACTGCCAAAAGCTCCTCATCAAATCAGGACGGAATTTTGGGCTCACAGGATTCAGAACGCAAACAGGAACTGATGCGGGCAATTCAGAAAAGGGACTTTCCCATGCGTCTTCTGCCTTTACTTGAAGAATATAACAAGCGGATTGGAACCAGCTATTTTTAGTTTGTACAAGGAATTGAATGATATGGCTTCGATGATTGAACAGATTGTACAGAAGATGAATGAATACAAACAGAAGGAAAAGGTCAGCTTTCTTATTTTGGAAGCCCAGGGATTGCCTTTTTTTATCCAGATTGCCAAAGTCAGTGAAGATTATCTTTTAGATGTGCCAAGGAGTGTGCTTTACAGCCAGACCCTGATTGGCAATCTTCTGGAACTTTTAAGCAGCAAATACAGAAAGTCTCCCGTTGAAAATGTGGAACAGGAAAGACTGATAAGCTACCAGTTCCGTTTTACTGCCGGTGAATTTAACAAACTATGTTATGTTGCTCAGGATGTATTTGTTGTGTTGTTTCAGATGGATAAATCAACGGAATTAAATATATCCATGCGTTAATCAGGAGCACAACCCTATGACTCATTCAGTAGCCTCAGACTTTGCTTCAATTTTTGTCAAAGCAGCCTGCAAGATTCTGACAGACTATGATATTTCTGTAATTGAAGCACAGGAACCCCTTCCTAGCCCCACCAAATTTATGGAAACCAGAGGCATGGATGTTTTGATATATCTGACTGAAGAAGTTGAAGGTATGCTTCTGATGTCCCTGTCAGCCAGCACCGCTACTTCCATTGCCAAGCGACTGGATATGGACCCGGCTTCCGTGGATGAGGACATGACCAGAGAAATCATTTCTGAATTAGGAAACATGGTAGCTGGTCGCGGTATCGCTTTTTTTCAGAAGGCCGGAATCAATTGTAATATCACCCCACCAAGTATATTTTGCGGGGCAGGTTCACGCATCTTTTCTTTGGTCCCCAATCTCATGGCTAGTAGGATTCAGGCCGAGGTGGGTGAAATTGTGGTCTATACCGCCATTCGCAAAAAAGAAAAGCAGGTGATTTATGTTTAAGGTTCTTCTGACCAACCCCCCCTGGACTAAAAAGGGATTTTACGCAGTCCGAGCCGGATCCCGCTGGCCACACTTTGAAGAGGAAACGATGCAGTATATGCCGTTTCCTTTTTTTTTAGCCCATGCCACAGCCTGGCTGGAAAAACATGGAATTTACCCTAAACTTTTAGACTGTCTGGCCCTTAAAATGGAGCATGAGGAGTTTTACCAAAGGGTAAAAGCTCTGGATCCTGATCTGATCGCCATGGAAGTATCCTCTTTTTCCATGGAAAATGATTTGCATATAGCCAGAAGACTCAAACAGGAAAGAAGCAGTAGAACCATTGTATTTATGGGGCTCGCCAGTGAAATGCAAAAGGAAGAATTTGTGCGGGCCAACCCGGCTGTTTCCTATTTTCTGGTGGGTGAATATGAAGAAACCCTTTTGGAGCTGGTTCAGAAACTTGAGAAAAATGAGGCTTTTTCCAAACTGCTAGGAGCTGCATTTTTAAAACCGGACGGGACTTTCTCTGGATTTGAAAGACGACCCCTGGCCCCGGATATCAATATCTATCCCTGGCCCTCAAGAGATCAGCTGCCCATGTACAACTATCACGATGAGCCCGGAAACATTCCTTGCCCCTCTGTGCAGATGTGGGCCTCCCGTGGCTGCCCCTACAAATGTATCTTTTGTGCCTGGCCACAGATTATGTACGGGAATAACGATTACAGAACCAGAGACATTATCGATTTGGCTGATGAGTTTGAATGGCTGGTTTCAGAATGGGGATTTCGTTCTGTCTATTTTGATGATGATACCTTTAATGTAAACAAAAAAAGGATTGCCGCCTTTTGTCAGGAATTAACCCGAAGGGGTCTTAAGGTTCCCTGGGGAGCTATGTCACGGGCCGATCTGGTGGATGAGCCTTTAATTAAACTGATGAAAGAATCATCCCTTCAGTCTCTGAAGTTTGGCCTTGAATCAGCAGATCAGAACGCTGTGAATCATATGCAGAAAAACCTGAATCTGAAAAAAGCTGTACAGAACATCAATCTGGTTCACAATTATGGAATCAGAACCCATCTTACCTTTATGTTCGGACTTCCAGGGGAAACCAAAGAAACCGCACAGGCCACACTGGATTTGGCCTTAAAGCTTAATCCCTGGTCCTTGCAGATGACCGTTGCCGCCCCCTTCCCTGGTTCCAAATTTATGGACCATCTGGAAAAAGAAGGGCATCTAGTGGATAAGGTCACCAACGCTGACGGTTTTCGTACCTCAGTTGTGCGGACTGAGTCCATGAGCGCGGAAGAGCTTGAAGAATTTGTGGCTTATGCCCAGAACCGCTGGAGCATTCATAAGGCCAAACAGATGCCTAAAGCTGGAGTTGGCTACAACTTCAAACGCAAAAACCTGGCCTCCATCATTATTCCCAATTTTAATGGGGAAGCCTATATCCGCAATGCAGTGTCTTCAGCCCTGGCCCAGTCCTGGTCCCATTGCGAAGTGATCGTGGTGGACAATGGTTCCAGTGATAAATCCCGAGAAATTATAAAGTCGCATTTCCCCGAGGTTAAGCTTTTGGAACTTTCCAGTAACCGTGGGTTTTCCTATGCCGTAAACTCTGGGATCAAGGTGGCCTCAGGCGAGTATATTGCTCTTTTGAATCCCGATGCCAAAGCGGAACCAAACTGGTTACAGAATCTGATTCAGGCTATAGATGAAGACCCCAGGGTAGGATTTGCCTGTGGCAAGGTTTTGAATCATGCCCGTCCTGAACTTCTGGATTCTGCCGGTGATGCCATAACCAGTAAAGGACGAAGTTTTAATATAGCCCACTTTAACCCAAACAGCGGAGAGACCGATCGCAGACGCTGGGTTCCGGCCGCCACTGGAGCTGCCTCAGTTTACAGACGAAGTGTTTTGGAGGATGTTGGGGACTGGGATGAGGATTTCTTTTTATACCTTGAGGATATGGACTATTCTCTGCGCTGCCAGCTTAAGGGTTATAAATGTGTCTACGAACCACTAGCCGTAGCGACCCACATCGGTTCAGCCTCTACTTCCCAGATTCCGGGAATTAAAACCTATCATCTGTCCAGAAACTGGTTTTTTCTTCTTGTAAAAACATTTCCTAAAGAGATACTGCGTTCCAACTGGTTCCGCTTTTTGGGATTTTTTCTGTATCAGTTTTTTTATCACCTTTTGATTTCAAGGCAGATTTCAAGCTTTGTATCAGGGAGCTTGCAGGGAATTAAAAGGGCCAGACAATTTATTCCCAAGCGCAAGGCAATCCTTGGCAGCAAACGGATTCCCGACGAGGAATTTGTGCGAATCCTTCAGTTTGGAGATCAAAACTATGCCCTGACCCGAAGATTCAGAGCCAGGGACAATTCTTCCGATGAAATTCGTATCAGCAAGGCAAAAGTAGGGAATGCCTGAGTTTTTATTGCTACTTATAGGCCTGGGACCATTTTTATACTCAGGCCTTACTCTGGAAACAGACAACCTAAGACAGTTTTTTTTTGCTTTGAGCCTGATCGTGTGTCTAAGTGGCGGAATTCCCAGAAGCACTCATCCCAATGCTACTAACAGGCTTTCCTTATGGGACATACTAATCATTCTTTTTTTGATTATCAGAATTCTTACGGCCAAATGGGGTACAGAATATTTCTGGTATAGCCTACCCACCCTGATAAATGAATGTTTACTGGGAATCACCTATTTTTTGATTCGTATTCATCCACCAAAAGCCAGAGATCTTGTTTTTATGTCCCTAGGACTTCTTATAAGTATTACCCTTGTTAATCTTGGCCAGTATATTAAGCCAGAGTTCTTCAAACCAGTACTGCAAGGCAGGTATTCAGCCCAGTTTTTTCATCCGAATTTACAGGGAATTTATGCCTGTGCCTGTCTTTGTATCCTTTGGGATTTTAAACCCAAAACACGGGGTATTTTTACACTTGCCCTGGTATTGACCATCATTTCTGTCTACCTTTGTCAAAGCAGAACGGCATTTTTGGGTTTGACTCTGGTTTTGATCGGGTACTCCTCCAATAAGGTCCGGGCCGGTCTGGTTCTGCTACTACCCCTGATTCTGGGATTATGGTTTTACAATAGCGGGGACATGATGGAAAAATTTCGCATGAATTTTTCCATAGCCTTTGAGATCAAATGGTCTGTCTATGAATCCACGGGGGCCGCAATCAAGGCAAACCCCCTAGGTTTAGGAACTGGTCTTTTTCCTGAGCGCATCAATGCCTACCTAAGCGATTCATTTCACTACTGGCTACCAAACCCGGCCCAGAATTCCCTGCACAATGCCCACAACTCCATACTTCATTATGTCTGTGAATCCGGCTGGATAATGCTCACCTGTATTTTCCTGGCAGGATATCTGATCCTGCAAAAATTCAGAGAGAATGGCTCTTTTGTACTTATACTATTTGTTTTGACCGCTTTGTTTGATGTTCATTTGCAGCAGTTTACCTCACAACTGTTCTTTATCCTGTTGTTAGCAATCTATCAAGACAAACCCTTGAATCTGAATCTCTTAAGCACCTTTCAGACATTTCTCCTGCCTCTTATCCTGATTCTTTGTATTAGTGCTCCTCTTATACTTCACCAGCAGATTTATGCCAGGTTTCTCAAGTCTGCCCTTGTGTCCTCAAAGAGTATCAATGATTTACAGACCTACCGTGAAATTCTTAACTTCAATCCCTGGCCCCTGCCTTCCTTGAAGGTGGAATATCTCAAACTAGGCTCCTTGATCGAAGAAGGAAGCTACAACCATGCTTTAGATCTAGGTATGCGCTTGAATCAACTGTTTCCAGGATATTATCTTTTAGAACATATGATAGGCAGGCTCTACCTTCTAAAAGGTAAGCCAGAATCCGCCCTTATATGGGCGGAAAAAGCAATCGATCTTCATCCTATGGAAGAGGATAACTATCTGCTTTTATCGGAAGCATATTCAGCTTTGGATGAATCAAAAAAGGCCAGCGATGCCCTGGAACTGTATCTAAAGCTAGCGCATCGCAACAAAAATTTTCGTGACCAGCATATCAATTCTGAAAAGACGGACTGACAGTAGTCATCGAGTCTGTGTTTTTTATTCTGTCTCCGGTACGAAGATCCACATACACAGGGGTAATTCTGGAATTCACTATTCCATCACTGCCAATGGTCACTGCAATATGTGTCCTCTGATTCACAAAGCCTGCTGAGGTGTAGGGAGGGGATCCCGCAAAAGAAATTTTTGTGTTCAACTGACCAAGGTGGGTGTAAGTTACATGCTGGCAGCCAGTAATTAAAGCCCCGGCTGCCATCAAAGATGAATCCGTTGCACTGCCGTAATGCAGATGTACCCCTTCCGGCAGATTCACAAAATGCTGACGAGTCTGCAGGTTTGATGATAAAGCCACCCCTGTTTCAATGGCTCGAAGAGTGGCTACGCCCGCTCCGGTTCCGGTACTCACATCCGGTCCAATCACCCTCTTGTCTACGGGATAACCTGGATCGTTGACACCAAGAATGGAATATCCCCGGCTGTATCGCTCCGTGGTATCTGCCGGATCGGCAACCGTTTCCCTTAAATCTTCAGGATCTACCCAGCCCTCACAAATGTACAGGGAGAATGCATTTCTGGTGGGCAACTTCTGGGATGCATCCGAGACATAATAAACTGAATTATTTGTATCTACCTCAGTGGCCAGGGCATTAGTGCGAATATAACGGATAGTCGCCCCAACCAACTCCGCTGCCTGAAGCTGTCTTTGTACCTGAATTGCCTGATTGATACTAGTGATTGCCCACGCTGCCATGATCCCGACAATCATGACTACAACCAGAACCTCAATTAAGGTAAACCCGCGTTTATGGGCGCCTTGAATCCACATAAGGAACCCTTTCCACGGCATGGGCTATAATCCCCAATGGTTCAAAATGTTTATAGCGGGAACGGGCAGGGCTACCCGAAGGGGAGCGATTATCCACATCACAGATTGGAATAAATCTTGAATTGTAATAGGCTTGATTCGCCCGGTTTTTGGCCGGGGTCCCTGCGCAGGATCCATCAGTCACGATAATACTACCCGAGTTGGTTTCAGCCCCATCTAAATTCTGCGAATAATCAATGTAGTTGTTTTGTGAATGAACATCCACGGCCCTTATATCTACATAAAAATCCATTTTATAAAGCACTCGGGCCACAGTCTTGAAATCAGAAATCCTTTGCTGGCTCTCCGGGTACAACAGATCACTGCCAACAGGAACAGAACGATTCACATAAATATCCGGGCTGATTTCCTTCACCGTACCCAAAGACCAGAGGGTGAATTTTGTGTACTCATCCTTGACAAGCGGTGGATTGGTTTTGTCATGCTGCCCCATAACTGTGGTTGGAAAAATATCATAATCCCCTCTTTGCACTGCCAGATAGGGAACGGGAAACTGCAAAACACCTAAAAGGTCTGAGGTGTTGGAATTGCGGTTGGTATCTAAAAAATCATTTAAGTAGTTGGGTTTCCAATAACTGCTTTCTGTAACCAGAACATTGCCTGAATAACCAGAAATATTGCCTGTCTCCCTTGGCACCATCCAGACTGGATGTAAATCAGAGGTTGGCCCATCTACCACAGTCCCTTTATAACTTCTGTACTGAATTCCTGTGTCGAGCGGGTGGTTTTTAGGAGGCCATGTCACTGGTGCTGTAAATGCCTCCCCAGCATACCCATTTTTAGCTTCATCACGGGTAATCCAAAGTTTAAAAAAAATCTTATGCCTGATATTGCCATAATCTGTATGATTGTATAAATCTTCATCCTCGGTAATCCCAAGCACAGGTCTTTCAAAATCCAGATCCAGGGTGGTAAACATCTGGACATTGTATGAATTTGGCGAAGCCTCAGCTAAATCTTCCGACGACTGTGAATAGTCTTTAGGTTCATAGGGATAACGGCTTAGGGTTGAATCATAACGGTAGTTTACCAGCCGTTCAAAAAGAATATCCCTGAAATTAAGAAAAGTACCTAGACCGGGGGAATTATCAAGTGGAAAGTCAGAACGGGTAGTGCTAATCGAGCCTCCTGTACCCCGCACCGCATTAATCGAAAGTTCGGGGTCCGCAACACCAGAAACAGCAGGAAAATTAAAGGCATCAAAATAATGCCAGCGTTTGGTGCCAAAATGTCCATCAAGATAATAGTTATTGGCCCCATCATAAGAGGTCATGGGTCCCTGAGGCACTACAGTGAAAGGATCGCCTGGAGCCATCCCTAGAGCTGTGGGAAAATCTGGGACTATACCCCCATACAGCAGACCCCATATCCTGATGTAATGACACTGTGTATTGATCTGAGTAGGATTTACATAGGCTGCCTCCGGGTAAAGAACTCCGACCCTGGCTGCACCTGCACCAAAATACTGCACCTCTTCTCTGGCACACTCTCTTAGCCTTTGATGAAAGGCACTATCCAATGCCCAATATCCAGAACGGGCCGTCAAGGTGGTTCTAAGATAAGAATCCGATGAATTTAAAGCCCCTGAAGCTGTTAGAATTGAATTTAGCGCGTCCCCATTAGCCCCTTCCATTGCCACAGAATAGTCAATTGGTTTGGCATTGGACTGACCTGTGTCCGCTGAAAGTGAGGCTGAAGGGGCTGGATCTTCTTCTGGGTTCTCATGAAAATGAGTGAAGTAAGAATCTGTTCCCACCCAGTTTCCCATAGTAGAAACATTGGCATTGCTGAAATTTACCCCAATAGTAGAAGCAGCAGCCTTTCGATCAAAATGGATGTTGATAATCTCCTGCCATGAGGGGGGAATGTCGGCAATCATCTGATTGGTACCATTCCCATAATAGTGAGTGGCAAACCTAAGATGGATAAGACTCATGGAATCCATCAGATTTTTAAGCATGGCATAACCATATTCAATCCCGGAACGGGCCGCCGTCTCTGCCATCTTGGCCTGATCCACACGAGAGCGCCCATCCATATTGATTTTAAGGGTCTGAAGCTGATTCACAGTCATCATGGAGACTAAAACCATCATGCCAATGGCAATTACCATCATAGCCCCACGGGAGCGAAGTCTCTTAACCCGCATCAGATACCTTCCATCCGAATTCCTGGAATTCTGGTACTGTCATAGCGGTGAAAATCAAGGTCCTTGGTTTCTAACACATTTTTATTAAATGTCGGGGTGGCAATGCCTACAGCCACAGCCTTGACTGCACTATGCTGCAAAAACCAGTTTTCCGTCAAATCTCCCACATTTAAAGCACCTGTGTCACGAATTGCTCTTACAACCACCATAACAAAAATGCTGTGTGCACCAATTGGACCAACTTCAGATATAGCTGTACCACTGGGCTGGACAGCCGGATTATTGGCAGAAGAGCCGTTAACAGTAGTCCACTGGTTTAAATGTTGAATCAATAAAAGATCCACATTGGTCCGAACCTCACGGTTTCCCCCTGCATCTTCAGAAATTCCCACCCTGTCCACAAAGGTTAAATTTCCCTCGCGGATTTTTCTGTAATAGACATAACGACGAACCAGCTCAGAATTGATGGTCCCATCAGGCCAACCATTTACAAACAGGGGGATAGGTGCAATTACACTCACAACATCTCCATCCTGTATGGCAGAATCAGACCAGCCAACCTCATTAAACATGTCCTGAAAATCAGCAGTCGCGGAAGCCCCGTTATAAACCAGAAATTCTTCTGAAACCATAGGCAGTGCATCCCTATGATTGGCACGCAAGTAGTCAGTGATATTATGCAGGGTGGGAGCAACTACGGTCAGATTGGCTGGATTAAACCCATAGTTCAACTCGGTTGGATAGGGAAATGATAGAAACCGTTGATTGGGGTCAGCATCAGCATTTCCGTGAATTTGAAGCTGTAAAAGTGGGATATTAGGAAATACCGATCCATCAAATGAATCAAGGCCTGAGCTTCTGCCTTCGAATGAAAATATTGGCCCTGCTGTCACTCCAGTAGTAGCCACCCCACTCTGGGCAGATTCCAAACCCCTGCTTGCAAATTGCCATCCGGAAGTGCGCCCCCGATGTATAATATTTAACATACGATCAAGCTGCACATCAGCCAGTCTTTGATACGCGGAACGCATTTTTAAATTATAAAGAAGCTCCTGTTTAGCTCTGTTGGTAGAACCATAAGTCGCCGCCACAACCACCAGAATGGTCATGGCAGCCAAAACCTCAATGATTGTTAATGCCTTACGATCCCAGAAGTTCATAATTACCCTTCCGTGACCCGACCCATGGCAAAGGCATTTCCTTTAAATATGGTCTGCCTGCGTTCTGTATCCGAGCCCCCGGCTACAGCCTGTCCGGTGTCATACTCCGAGGTAATCTGGTAATCGATAGTAAAATTCTGCATCCTTTCGGATATATCAGATGCACCTTCCATAGTGTCGTGAAACTCCACCTTGGCATAAAAATTGGAGACCCCTTCCATGACTGCAAAACGATTGGGGTCCAGATAATTAAAGTCTGTTGCCGGTATTGGAGTCAAATTATCCCCGGTGACACGATTAAAATAAAGATTGGTGGGCAGTCGGGAATAATCTCCAGTGGTCGCATTCAAGGTCATTTCGTACCCAGCCTCGTTGCTCAGAGGCTCATCCGTAAAAAAATACCCGTATTCAACCAGCCGTTCTACCCCGGTCGCATCCTTTTCCCAGCGGTAATAGTACAGGACATTATAGTCCTCACCACCGGAACTTACCGTCTCAAACCTTACAGATGAAGCCCCAGCCACAAGCTTATGAATCAGCATACGCACATTATTGCCACGAGCCACATTTTTTGATTCCATATCAATGGCCCTAGCAGATCGTTCCACACTGGAAAACGCAATTAAAAAACCGCCAATAATCACGGAGGATGCGGTAATAGATACTATTAACTCAAGCAGAGTAAAACCTTTTTTGTTTTTAATCCACCTCATGAAACCCTCCTGATTTTATTTGTCTACCTATCAGTATGACAAAGAGAAGGCATTCAGGCAATGCCTGAATGCCTCTACTTCTGCCTTAAGCCAGAGGACTTAAGTTATAAAACAA
Organism: Candidatus Cloacimonadota bacterium; assembly: GCA_019454875.1. GTDB lineage: Bacteria > Muiribacteriota > UBA6191 > UBA6191 > UBA6191 > UBA6191. The sequence continues at coordinate 20,419 of JACFNL010000055.1, forward strand.
TTACAGACGGCCAGAGTGCAAGTCGTCAGTTGCTCCGGAAGGACCACCTGTACCGTCACCACCATCTGTTTCACTTCTTTTGGAAGTTCCAGCCTGGGCAATGGATCCCCATACCATACAGCCAACACCGCGTTTTTTACCACCAGTGCTATTCATCGCCGTATCATCAGCACCCTTGGGGTGATGAATCCACTTATAATCTGTCTTGGAATCTTTGTCTGCTGATTTGATGTTATCCATACCACCATATGCATTGACAGATTCTGGACAGATAAACACCACACCATCCTGAATCTGATCAAAAATTTCTGATTTGTATGTAGCAACATTTTTCAGTCTAGGAGGTACTCCTCCTGTCACTGTCTGCTTGTCACCATTCATCAAAAATGTGATAGATAACTCTGTGGCTGGCTGAGTGTTAATCACCATGTATTTGGATTCCCACATCCCCACACCTTTATCAATGGTGTTCTGGTTGTTCACACAACCGGACTTTCGGGCATCACGGGAAAACTGGGCGTATTTCCCGATTCCCATTGTAGCCAAAATACCAATGATTACAATTACCACCAGAATTTCAATCAAGGTAAAGCCCTTGCGCAATAATCTCTGTAATACCATGCTTCCTCCTTTGGAGCTTACGCTGCAATCAGCAGCAAGAGTCGTGCCATTCCCAAAATCCCCGCACCCATGGGAATTTTCCCTGCCTCCTGCCAGGATCAGCTTGCATCATCCAGACAAATGTCAGGAAAAGGTTGCCACTTAGTCATCTGATTTTAATCCGAGCTTTTTTACGATCAGGGATAGATCATTGCGATTATACCCTGTGGCTTCAGCGGTCTTGCGAATGGAGTTTCCATACACTCTTAAGTGATGCAGAAAAAACCTTCTGTGAAAGGAATCCATGACCTTCTGCTTCATCCCGTGGTAATCCGTTTCATGCAGGGGAAACAATACCTGTACCGGTTCAGCACCAAAATTCTGAAGGATCATTTTGACATCCTCCACACCAATTGGATCCTTTTCACTTAGAATCAGAAGCCTTTCCAAAGAGTTTTTTAACTCCCTGACATTGCCCGGCCAGTTCCAGGTGCTCAAAAGATGAATACTGTCTGAATCCATACCCTTCTGAATCCCTGTTGTCTCCACAGCCTGCCTTAGAAAATTCTCCACAAGCTCCGGTAAATCCTCCATCCTCTCCCGCAAAGGAGGGATAAAAATTGGTACTACATTCAGACGATAATACAGATCCTCACGAAACTTTTTTTGTTCTACGGCCTGTTTTAAGTCACAGTTCGTGGCAGCAATTACTCGAACATCTGCTTCCTGTTCCCTATGATCGCCTACCATGACAAAGGTTTTTTCCTGTAAAAGCCTAAGTAGTTTTACCTGCATGGATAAAGGAATTTCACCAACCTCATCCAGAAACAGTGTCCCACCCTGAGCTGCCTTCACATAACCATCCTGATCCATAACAGCCCCGGTAAAGGCTCCTTTTTTGTGTCCAAAAAAGTGACTTTCAAACAATCCCTCAGGAACAGCTGCACAGTTCACGGTTATAAAACTTCTGCTTCTTCTAGGTGACTGGGCATGGATACTGCGAGCCAGGACTTCTTTGCCTACCCCGGATTCACCCATGATCAGAACCCCGGTATCCATGACACTGACCTTCTGAGCCATGGACTTCACTCTTCTCATGATTTCGCTATTACCAATCACAGGATGCACACGGCTAATTTCTTTTAGAAGCCCCACCCTGTCAGCAATATCCTCAAGATGCCGTTTGACCCTAGAGACTATCTCAATCCAGGATGAGTCCTTAAAAATGTAGTCCCGCACATGGCGATAACGAACCAGAAGATCCACGGCAAAAGTCTTGTCCTGAGACGATAGAACAAGAATACCCCCCAAAAAGTTCTGCTCCTTCAACCAGTCCAGAAACTTGACCCCGGAAAGATAATCGACCCTGCCGTTTTCAGTTTCCGGAAAAATAATATCCAGAAGAATCAGGGATGGATTATGTTCCAGAAACAGCTTTTGGGCCTCTTTTCGTGATCCTGCATAAAAAAACTTTACATCACCGACTGAGGGCTCAAGCTCCTGGGCAATTTCATAACGATAGTTTTCATCATCCTCCACTACCAAAACCGTGAGTGATTCCACTACATCCTCCCTCTCATGCCACAAAACAGGGTAGACTCATGGTGATTTTTGCCCCCTTGCCCGTTTGGGATTGCAGGGAAAACTGCCCACCCAAAGATTCGCACAGGGCCTGGCTTGTAGGAAGTCCCGTACCACCCAAAACCAGCCTCGCCCCCTCTTTATTGCTCATTTCAGCTAACACAGTTTCTGAAAAACCTGGCCCATTATCACAAATTTCCAGAGTGACCCAGGACGCTTCACTACGAACGACCAGGATTTCAATACTGCCTGCCCCGGCTTCCAAGGCATTATGACAGAGATTTTCCATAATAATTTTCAAATCGCGAATCATTTCGTCCGGGCTCACCAAGGCAAGTTTAGTGCTCATAGCCGTTGCAGTTCCTAGAAGATGCAGTCTGTCCTTTTCCACAAACTTATCGATAAATTGCTGCAAAAAGAGATCCAGAGAAAGAGAGTGCCTGTGCAAAAACTGGCCCAGACCATCACTGATTTTTTCAAAAAGCTGATGCTGTGATTTTAAAAATTCCACAAAGGGAGCGTCCTGTTTTACTACCGTCCATTCCGAAGACAGTTTTTTAATACGGGCAACAATGGACTCAACATCAAGACTTAAAACCTCATCCAATACCGGAAAGCTGCGACCCGATCTGCGTTGGGCCAGATGTCTGATCAATTCGCTCATGGACTCAAGCTTTTGAATGACATCTTCCACATTCTGGGGGCGGAAAAAGGTTTCTAGCAAACGGGCCGTATCACTGCCATAGCGTCTGAAAATGCCAAATTTACCTTTCAG
>JACFNL010000199.1 GCA_019454875.1 Candidatus Cloacimonadota bacterium
CATCTCCCTATACTGCGCAAGGGTCAATCCCCTTCTATTTTCAACCATTCCCAGAACATAGTTCACAGGAATGGCAAAATTCACATTCTGCCCATCAGTCCGAGTAGCTGTCGCAACGCCAACTACCTCATAATTTTCGTTGAGTACTGGACCTCCACTGTTGCCAGGAGAAATGGCCGCTGTAAACTGCAGGTATTTAAAACCAGCATCGTTATGACGAACCCCGGAAATCACCCCCTGTGACACGGAATTTCCATACTCACCAAGTGTATTGCCAAGCACCCAGATTTTATCTCCAGTCTTGGATTCTGTGGATTTGCCCAGACTGAGGGTAGGCAATCCAATGCCCTCAACCCTTAAGAGTACCAAATCCTTATGTTCGTCAAAGTCTTCCACAATCACCTGGCGAAACTCACGGCCCCCGCTAAGGTGAACGATTGCAGATGCGGCCCCTTCCATCACATGATGGTTGGTCACAATAAGCCCTTGATCCGATATCAAAAAACCACTGCCTCTACCCTTCAGGCTTCCAGATTCCGAAAAAGTTTCAATTCTTACAGTACCTGCCAGAACTTCATCCAGTGTGGCCGTAAATCCACTAAAAACAATAACCGCACTTACCAGCAGTAAATAAAATAGTCTTTGCATATCAACTCCAATGTGATCTTCCTCGAAAAAACACACACATAATAACTACTTAGGCTGCGACTTGCAGCATCTCCAATTGATTTTGTTTTGCCAAAAACTGGCGTGGGCTCAGATAGCCCAAGGTTGAATGTAACCTCGTTCGATTGTAAAAACCCTCCATCCAGGAAAATACCTCAGATTTTGCCTGTTCCCGTGTGGCATAAACCTGCTTCTGAATACACTCCACTTCCAAAGAGTGAAAAAAGCTCTCAGATACGGCATTGTCAAAGCAACAGGCCACTTTACCAACACTAGCTCTTATGCCCGCTCGCAATAATAGCCGTCTCGTTGCCTCCGCCGTATATTGACTCCCTCTGTCTGAATGAAAAACCAGCTCAAACCCTGCCCAGTCTATCCTTCTCTGTTTCAAAGCCATTTTTATAGCCTCGGAGACAAGCGTCTGACTTATGTCAGAGCGCATGCACCAGCCAATGATCTCACGGTTGCACAAATCTATAATAATGGCTAGATACACCCAGCCTTCCAATGTCTTTATCTGCTTGATATCCGAAGCCCAGACACAGTTGATACTCTCTGGATTAAAATTACGATTCACCAGGTCCTTGGGCCTTGAATCCTTCTTCCGGGCACGAGTAGTGCCCTTCTTCTTTCTAAGGCCCGCAATACCTGTAATTTCAGCTTCTTTAAGCAATCTCCCCAGCCGTGATTTACCAACCTTAACGCCTTCCCGTTTCAGAGAAATTCCAATTCTGGGTTCACCTTATGCTCTGTAAGACGCTTCCCAGATCTCAGTAGCGGCTTTAAGGATTTTCCTATCTCTCTCATAGCCTTCTTCGCGCTTGGGTCTAGAGCGTATCCAAGCATAATAGCCATCTCTTGACACTTCCAGAACACGGCACGACACCGCAATGGGCCACAGCGTCCGATGAGCCCAAATAAACTCAAATCTCATCGAAGGTCTTTCGCGAAGAAGGCGGTGGCCTTTTTTAAAATATCCCGCTCCATTTCCAGTAGCTCAGCCTTCTTCTTCATGGCTTTCAGTTCAGCTTTAAGCTGCTCCAATTCAGTTTTCAAGTCTTTTCCACCTTCCAACGCGCGAGCTTTTAGAACCCACCGATTCAAAACCGCACCGCTCACACCCAGTTCCCGGGCTACTTTCTGTACAACAGCACCTGGCTGCAAAGCCTTTTTAACGGCTTCGCTCTTAAACTCATCAGAATAAACACGACGGTTCTTTACCCCGTTTACCATAATAACTCCTTTTACTCACTGCAATCTTAAATCACTGTGTGTAAAAACGGGGAAGTTCAAATGTTATAACCATACTGGAGGGATACCTGGTAAAACTTTGGGAAAAATTTTTTGCAGATTCGTATCCATGCTAAAATATTTCCATGAAAAAAATCCCCATCGGCTACAGCGAGTTCAAGAGGATTATCAGTACCCCAGATTTTCTCTATGTGGATAAAACCGGTCTCATTGAAGAATTTCTGGCAGATCCAGTGCAGAACCTTTTAATTACCCGCCCCCGCCGATTCGGTAAAACTCTGAATCTTTCCACCCTGCGCTACTTTTTTGATCAGGAAAATGCTGTGGAAAACCGTAAGCTTTTTGAAGGTCTAAGGGTTTCAAAGAATCATGATGCCATGACGGAGCAGGGTAAAAGACCTGTGCTGTACCTCACATTTAAGGATTGTAAGGAATTGCAATGGGTTGATTTGCAGAA
>JACFNL010000200.1 GCA_019454875.1 Candidatus Cloacimonadota bacterium
CAAATTCCGTCATGAAGACTTTGAAAAAGGTGTTGTTTTTGGGATCAACCAGGGCATAGAAAAGGGCATAGAAAAGGGGCAGCTCCTTGGCACTCTTAAAACTTTGCTTAAGTTTTATCGCGATGGAATTGTTTCAGTAGAACAGGCCAGTTCCCAGATGCAGGCTCTATTAGGTCAGGGTCATGATGATTTAGTGAAGGAATATCTGCAGAAGTTGAATTGAGTTTGGGCTATGGGATTTAGCACTCGCTGAGACACTCAGGAAAAACACAGGAAATCTATGAGTTTGATTAAATCAAAAGAACGAGTTGCGGATCATTGAGCTGATTGTCGCAGGATTTTCACTGGGTAACCTCAAACACATGCGGCCCTTTGCAGAGACTTGGCCTGATGAGTCATTTGTGCAACAGGCTGTTGCACAATTACCTTGGTATGACCAGCAGGCACTGTTGGACCAGCTTCCGTGCTAGGGGCCCAAGACGATGAACAAATCTATTAAGCCCTGGATTATCAGATGACGGATTTGTTTCTTTAGAACAGGCCAGTTCCCAGATGCAGGCTATATTGGGTCAGGGCTATGGCTTTTTATTCAAATAATTGTATAATTATTCTATGCCATACGAGTTAGTGTTGCAGCCCAGAGCCAGAAGGGATCTAAACAAGCTTGCAAAAAGTGACAGACTGGTAATTTTTGATAAATTGCATGAACTTGCTACAGACCCATATTCTTCAGGTTCAGTGAAAAAACTGCAGGGCTCGGAATATTATCGTCTTAGAGTTGGAAAATTTAGGGTTGTGTATGAGATCCAAAATAGCGTGCTCATCATTTTGGTTCTGGCTGTTGGACACAGAAAGGAGATTTACAGGAGGTGATTATGAAATCAAGAGGGCAACTTACAATTGACGGCAATGACTATGCGCTGGTGCCAATGGAAGAATATCTGGAATGGTTGGAAGATCAAGAAGATATTGAAGCAGCGAACCAGGCTAAACTGGAGCAGGGAGAAGCCACCCCATTGGGTGATTTGCTGGCTGAGTCTGGGAACAGGATTGCCCATTACCGGAAACTCAAAAATCTCAATCAAAGTGAATTGGCAAAAATCCTTGGCGTAACTCAAAGCCATCTGTCACGATGGGAAAGTGGTTCCGTCGCTCCCAACACGGCCAATATTATAGCCCTGACCAAAACCCTGGATTGTCAGGTGACTGATTTGTTTCCGGGGGCATGATTTTTGGTCACAATCAAGGCTGAGAAGAGGAGTATATTTATATGACATCTGGAAGGATATCAAATCATGCAATACAAAAATAAATTTATTGCCTTTATTGATATACTTGGTTTCAAAAATATGGTCACCAAGTCTGAAGAAGGAAGTGGGATGTCCCTAGATGAGCTTCTTCAGCTTCTGAAAGAATTGGAAGGTTCTCAGGGTTGTTTTGGGTCTGTCTGCCCATGCAGTAAGAAAATCGAGTCAAACTTAGACTATTGTGTTACCCAGATTTCAGATTGCGTCATTATGTCAGTGGAAAAGTCGCCCGCAGGACTTATCAATCTTATTCAAAGGTGTTTCCAAGTTGTATTTAGGCTGCTAAAATCCGGGCTCCTATGCCGAGGTTATCTTACTGAAGGCAAGATTTACCACACCCGCCATCAAGTGATAGGAACGGGTTATCAAAAAGCGTTATCGGGCGAGAAAAGTACCATAGTATTCAAGTTTGAAGATGAATCTTGTGGGACCCCATTTGTGGAAATTGATCCTGAAGTCTGTAGATATATACAACTAGAAACTGATGACTGTGTCCGAAAGCAATTTGAAACAATGTGTGTTAAATCATCTGAACAAGGTGATGGGTATGCAATTTTTCCATTCAAACAGTTGTCAAGATTTTTAAGCATTAACCCTAAAGATACAGAAGGGTCAAAAAGAACAGCGTTAAATGTGCGAAAAGCTGTTTTAGCTTTAAAGGATACCGTTAGGGGTAATGGAGTTTCCAATGATCCTAAAGTCCAAAACAAGATTCGGCACTATACGGAGGAACTGGACAAGCAAATTAGATTTTGTGACAGTTTCCCTGAGACAATTGATGATCAACTTGCTCCATTTCCATATCACCCAAAACAGTAGGTGTGGTAACGGCGATCCCTGTTGATGCAGAGCCCAACTTCAGTGTATATAAATTCACTCTATATTCCCCCCCAACACAACCCTTCCCATCCCGCCTGAATTTGTTTATGATGGGCCGCCCTTTGCCACGGGTTTACCGCGTTATGGGTATTTGCTTTACAAAGGTTACTTCAAGCAGAGGTTTGCACATTCTGACAACTTCGGTCCACGATTCTGGTAAACCTCGGTCCAGAATTTT
>JACFNL010000056.1 GCA_019454875.1 Candidatus Cloacimonadota bacterium
GTGATCCGGGAAACAATAGGGAGCTTGTGAAATCAATACAGGCAATCTCACAAGTTAGGGATTCTGAGGCCAGAATCTGTCATGCCCGCCAGATGTATGCTAGTCTTTTGATCCCTAAGGTTGTCACATCGTATGGGAGGATTCTAAAATAGCGTTTTTAGAAGAAGGGAATGGGAATGAAAAAATGGTTGATTTTGGCTTTGGCCCTGACTTGTCTGGCAAAACCTCGTTCCAACGATTTTGATGTAGCCAAAGTGATTGAGAAGGCGATAGCTCAGGAAGAAAGCGGCAATCTTCAGGAAGCTCTCAAGGAATGGATTCGTGCCTGGTATGTGACCTTTCCTACTCAAAAAGTGTATGACAGTCTCCAGTCCGCGTTTCAGAAACTTCTGGGATCACACATGGAAAAGTCCGAATTTGATTCGGCCTGGAGTTTACTGGAGCAAGCAGAGATCTATTTTCCAAATTCCTATTCTTTTGCAAGGTTTCGCCTCTATATTCCATTTGCCAAACAGGACTTTAATCGCACCATATTTTATGCTAATGAGCTTTTGAAGGTTTATGGCTCTGAACAGGATAAAGCAGATGAAATCCATTTTTATGCTGGTCATGCCTACCAGAAAATGAAGGCTTATTCGGCTGCTCTTGAACATCTGGAGCTGGTAGGCCCTAATTTTGACACTCCCCGCTCTGTGCTGGTTTTGCGCGGAGACTGTTATTATCATCGAGGTGATCTGAAGAAGGCAAATGAGCTTCTGGAATCAGCCCAGAAACTGCAGGAAACCAGTGATGTGGCAGCAGTGATTCAAAAAATTGCCAAAGAAACCCCCTTGGATACAAATCTGGCAGCATCTCCCCCGACTCCCCATTTTATTATCAGGGTTGCCAAGGCAGAGCTTGATTCTGTAACCCAGTTACTCGCCCCTTTACTGGAAACCATATTTACAGATTTGGCCCAGACCCTGCAATTTTATCCAGAGTCTCCAATTACAGTGATTGTCTACTCCGGTGATAAGGCGTTGTCAGCCAAGTTAGGCAATCCAAACTGGGCTGCTGGGGTGTACGATGGTGAAATCCGTATTCCAGACTCAGAACTAAAAAAATCTCCAAGACAATTGGAGACTCTTTTGCGTCATGAGACAATGCATTTGTTTTTGGACAATTTCACCAGAAACCAGATTCCTGTTTGGATGAACGAGGGAATTGCTCAGTATTACGAACAGCCTTTCTCCTTTGATGAGGGTGGATTTACCCGTAGGGAAGAGGCCCCATTGCCTCCCTCAGTTCGTGAAACACAGTCTTTGGCTTTAAAACAGAACCGCATTCTAAAAATGGATCAGCTTGCAAGCCCCTTTATTCGCTTAAGTAGGGAAGGGGCTGAGCAAGCCTATGGGCAAAGTCTTTTGATGATTAAATATCTGGTGGAAAGCCAGGGCCAGTGGAAGTTAAGAAGGTTACTTCAGGAAATTTATCAGGGCAAACAGTATGAGGTTGCATTGAGGTTGATAACAGGACTGACCCCAGAGGAATTTCTGGGGGCATGGGTTGCCCATCAGAAAAATGCGTGGAAGTTATGATGAAAAATATAGTTTTTGTTTGGGTTGCCATTTCACTGTTTTTTATAACTCAAGGCTGTTTGCCCATGCCTGGGACTGAGCCTGAAAAGCCAGTAGTTAAAGCTACGGCCGAGGAAGTAAAAGCGGATCCTGCCCCGGAGGCATCTTCGTCGGATGTGGCGGATAATTCGGTTTCACTGATGCAGCCTTCCAAAGAAAGAACCCTGATGGAGTTAAGGCAGAATCTTTCAAGTAAGGATCCGGTACAGAGAGCTCATGCCGTTTTTGGACTTCAGTATTTTGATGACAGGCAGTCCATTGATGAGATCCGTAAACTTTTGCAGGATAGAAATCCAGCCGTACAAAAGGCCGCAATTCTTGCTTTGGCCCAGTTTAAAGAGACAAAAAATCTTCCGGTTTATTATGTGATTTATCAAAGAACAGACAGTCCTGATCTCAAACGGGCCATCCTTAAAGCGTTCCAGTGGATTCATGATGATTCCACAATTGCCTTTTTGGAAAAAACATTGAGTTCCATGGGTGCATACGAAGCGTCAATGGCCTTTGAACTATTGGCAAAAATTGATAAACCCAAACAGTTTTCATCTGGAACTAACAGAGTGGATCTGGATTCTTTTGTGATTTCCGGAGTACTTGGACGGGGAGAAACGGCTAAAATTCAGGTAGAAAGGGAGTTTTTCGGAATTGGGGACAAACTTCTTGGTTATACAATCCGCTCCATTGATCCTGTCGCTTCTCTGGTGAGACTTGAGATGGATGGCAAGGTATTTTCCAAGGAAATTGATACAAGCAGTGCTGATGAAGTGGAAAGAGCCATTGCTAAATTGAATTCTTCGGATGACAAGGCCGTCTACAGAGCCATTCTGGATCTTGTATATCATCAGAGTGGACAGGGGGGAACGGAACTTATTGGTCTGGTTGAAGGGGCAAACTCCGATGATATCCGGCTTGCAGCTGTACATGCCCTTGGTGCTACTGGTGTGGATGGGGCTGAGGAAAGTCTGAAAAAAATTCTTCGCAGGGAAAAACGCCCCGATTTTCTGGCTTTGGCAGCAATTTCCTTAACCATGCTTGGGTATGACAATGCCCTGGAAGTCCTGGAACCATTAGCCCAGCATTCTGATCCATGGGTGAGAAATGCTGTGGTAACAGCTATGGGAATTACGGGTTCACCTCACAGTGTGGCTACCCTGATTCGGATGCTGTCGGATTCACATAGCTTTGTCAGAAACAATGCCTACGAACAGCTTATGTCATTGGCAGTGGTTGGTGGTTTAAAAAATCAGATAGTTCCGATGCTTGTTTCGACCATGAGAACAGCAGCTTCGGCAAGTACAAAACGCATTGCCCAGAACCTGTTTACCTTTCTTCAGGGGGTGGATGGTGGGCCGGACACCTCGTTTAGTCTGAGTCAGACAATCTCTGTAGATGCGGCAAATCCTGAACAGCCAGCACAGTTAAAACCAGCATATACGCCTAAATTTGTGCTCCTTAGCATCGGGCAGTTTGGAACTCGGGTCATGGCAAATGTGATTGAGGGTGGGGAACAGAGGAATGTATATGTTGGAACTACCCTTGATGGTATGGAAATTGTAAAAATTGATGCTGAGGAAGAATTTCTGCATCTGAAAATGGCAGATGGAAGAATTGCCGTGGTGGAAGCCGGAGAAAGTTCTGAGGACTTGGCCACTCTGTTTGAAATTCAGGGCCAAGCGGAGTTTTGAAAACTCCCAGGATACTGCATCTCGTTGAGGAGTCCTGGCCTAATCGCCTGGGGGGAGTGGAGTGTTTTGTAGATTCACTGCATCGGGATTTAGGATTTGAATCCACTGTATTGGACTACCGACAGATTTATCCTGAGGCTCAGACCAAAAGCCGAGAATCCTGGCGGTTGATACAGAGCCTGGCTTCCTGGCATGATATAGAACTTCCCTATTCTGATCTGATTGTGTTTCATCAGATCATTCCCTGGGGAATTCCCTGGATGTTGAAGCAGGCTAAATCACGCCCCTGTATCTTTGTTGTACATGACTGGTTTTTTCTTTGCCAGAAAGTGCACCTTTTAAAGGATGGAAAACAGTGTTTTGGGCCTGAGTTAGTTCAATGTGCTCAGTGCTGGGGTAGTGGGCAGAATCTGTTTTGGCGACTTGGGTATCAGGCAGCTCGTAATTATTATACAGAACAAATGTCTCAAAAAATTCCTCTTGCAGTTACTCAAGATTCGTTTTTTGAGAAAATACCCCAGGCATCTATGCTTCTGCCTTACGGTGTTTCGGCATCAAGATCTCGGATGTTTCAGGAGTTTTATAAAAATGAGGGAGAGGATTTGGTTTATCTGGGCAGTGATGCCAGACACAAGGGATTTGATATATTGCTTAAGGAACTTCAGGACAGCGAATTTGTAAAAAATGGTGCTATGCTTCACTGGTATGGAGAGAGAAAAAACAGATCCGGGGAACTTCCTTTGTGGGTAAGACATCATGGTGGGCTTGTCGATTTTAAGGAGGGATACGCTTGGAAGGCATTAATTCTTCCATCTCTTTGGCTGGAAACTGGTCCTTTGGTATTGCTGGAGGCTTTGTCTGCTTGTCTTCCTGTATTGGCAAAAAAGGGATGTATATCCTCGGAGTATGCCAACTTGAATGGGGTGCATCAATATCAGGACTCACAGGATTTGATGCATCTTCTAAAGATGTCTCGAACCCAGTTGTGGGAAACATCAGGAAGGGTTATGCCGATGGAGTATGAACATGTACTGGAACAGCATCGTAAAGTCTATCTGAATCAGATTTATGCAACCCTTTGATACCATTGACTGGGATTTATTGGCCCAGGATGAATTGCAGTTTGGAAACCTTGCACTGGTACTGGGTGATTTAGGCAAACATTTCAGGGAATACCATGCTTCGGGTCCAAAAAATGGAGAGTTTGAACAGAACTGGTTGCGCACCATGGCCTCCTGTATAAACACGGTGGCCTCCGATCAGGTTCTTGACATTGGATCTGGATTTGCACCTATAGCCAGTTATGTTTTGGCACAACACTATACCTGTGTGGAAACAGAACCAGCCTGTGTTGATTATCTGAAATCCAAAGGTTTGGTTGTGATCCCAAAACCATGGATGGACTGCCAGTCTTTACCAGTGGTGGATCATGTGTTTTGTATCAGGGCCTTAGGGGTTGTGTCCTTAAATTCTGACAATCGTCTGTGTCTTTCCGAAAGTCTGGAGAAAATGACAGCCTGTGCCAGAAAAAAAGTACATGTAGTCATGCGCAATTTTCGCTGGTATGAACCCCTTGAAGCTGAGCTTCGCGGTATTGGTAACAGTGGTTTTGCCAAAGATCCGTATCTGTTTCCGCTTCCGCTTTTGTTGCAGTTAGGTTATACGCCTGATTTAAAGTGGTTTACCTGGACATCGGTTCTTGAGTTTAATACCAGAGAAGATATGCTTAATAGTGAACTTAAAAATGTGAATACAAATCTCATGAAGCCGGGTGCAGAACAGGATTTGTCGGAGTATCTTCTGGCAACAAGTCAGATGGGTTCTGATGGTAAAGTTTTGCGAACGGCCACCTACAAAAATTATATACTGCAATGGGGGAAAGCTGGTGGGTGAAAAGAAGGAAATGGAGTTAAAAATCAGGTTGGATGAACGATCTTATCTTGATTTGCAGACTTATCTTGAAAAAGGTGCCCGACATCTTTTGAATCTGGTACAGACCAATTATTATTTGGATACTCGATCCAGCGATTTTTTAAACAGAAAAGAAATGATTCGGGTACGAGAGCAGGACGGGGATCTGATTCTGACGCATAAATCCAGAGTAGAACTGGAGGCTGGTTATTTTCAAAGCCATGAAAAAGAATACCTGCTACCCTTAAGGGCACCGGTTCACCTGTCCGAGGTAATGTCACATATTCCTGCTTATCTGCCTGAAGCTGGTGAGGATTTGATATGCCTGGGTACTATGAAGAATTTCAGACAGGTATATCATTGGGAGGGTTTTACCCTGGAACTGGATTGTTCCCGTTATGGAGATTTTGATGACAGTCCCCGCGACTGGGAACTGGAATGTGAAACTGAGGAACCAGAAGTATTGAGGAACAAGCTTCTGGAGTTATTCTCAAAACTAGGAATTGTGTTTCAGGAACAGACTGAAACCAAGTTTAAGCGGTTTATGAATATAACAAAGGCTCGGTCTGACAAAGACATTGGGGTAAGGTAGGATTGGGTCTGAAGAATTCCCCACAGTGCAGGCATTTTTCAAGGGAGTACAGGGGAGGTTTGGCAGGTAGATTGACCAGCACACTTTCGGCCCGCAGGATGTTTCGTTTTACACTTAAAAACTCCTGGGTCACAATTCCCTGCTGTATGTGCCTCGGAACCGATTCATAGGTTCTGCTCCCCTCAAAAAACTGTTTAAGAATGGGGGTCTTTTGAGGGTCAATTTTATTGAGATCCACACTGATACGGATTCCCTGTTTGGAATCCCTGCCGTAAACACAAAGAGCATATCGTCCATAATCCTTGACATGGAGATACTTGTTGCCAAGAGTACAGCCTGTCATGACCTGAATAGCATCGGCAAGGCATACCCTTGACTCGGCAATAGCGTTTAACTTTTCATTTTGTACTGGTAGAAGTTCCAGTGCCAGATCGACCATATAGGCAGCAATCACTACTCCGGGAGCATATCGACCATGAAACTCAGTGATTTTCTGAATGGCGAGTTCAACACTGGAATCTCGCTCCACACTGATATCTGGAATTATTTTAAGAATTTCCATGAATACAGTTTACATTTCAGGCGGCTTCGGCGGAAACTTCGGGTTCAATTTTTTTTTGTTTTGAAGTTAAAGCTTTTGAACTGAACCTGGCCTTACCTCTGCCAAACAGAAGTCCCCAGATCTCAAGAGAGATTTGTAACTGTTTTTGGTAGACTTCTGCGCGGAAGTTTTTGCTGGGGATAAGACTGTAAAGTGGCAATAAAAATTCGGCCATCAGCAGGGGAAAAGCCAAGAGGATAGCCAGTACTGCACCAATGGCACCAGCCATCAGCCATCCATCCGGGTACAAAAGGCGGCTTAAAATCCAGGCACCGGCATCCATATCAGGCCGGCCCGTATATCCAAGAAACAGGCTGCATCCTAAAAATACCAGACATAAGAGGGAAGAATGAATCATGGAGATCTGGATTATGGGGCTGTAGGAGTATACAAGTGCGTCATCAGAATCTGCCCCAAGGGACTGAGTGATGATACTCCAGGAAGAAGGCACTAAAGCACAGGCCCTCAGGATGATAAAGTATGAGATTCCAGTCATACAAAATCCCTGAATCAGGGCATAGGTTAAAAAGGGGATATTGTAACTGGTAAAGGTGTTGATCTGGGTTAGAAGGAAGGATAGCAGAATGGGGCTTATCAGCAAGGGGAACAGTGGTAGGTATCTAAGCTTGAAGTTTTGTCTTCTGATTTGTTCCAGTGCCAGAATCAGTCCTAGAATCAACGAAGGGATCAGTGCCATCAGACCTGCGGCCAGAGATTGTGACCATAGGGATAAAAACTCAGAATTAGTTAGAATCGAATATCCAGTGCCTGTCTGAAAGGAGTTTGGCATGAGATGAACCGGAATGGCTTTGGGAGAATTCCCATGTCCCTTAAGAATCAAGCTGAGTCCAAGCACACAGGCAAATGCTAGAAATATTACCTCTGTAGTGGCAGCAAGGGCAAATGCCTGGGTTTTAGTATGCAGGCTGACTCGGGACATAAGTCTCTTGGATTTTTGAATCTCTTCTTTAAGCCAATTTATAACATTGTAGCTTTGGGGAACTACAGCCTTGATTTCTATAACTTTTTCGCTGCCGTCGTCCACAGGCAGAAAATCTTTGGCGAACAGTGGACTGTCACGAATCAGATTTACATAGCTGTCATCAAATGTGTTTACTGGTGTGAGCTTCATCCTTGAAAATGAGGGGTCCAAGGTCTCCATATATTCCACAACCGTTATCTGAAAAGGTTCTTCACAATAGGAGAGATCCAGATATTCCGCCAGAATGTCCGCCTTCAATTCATCCGAAAGTTCAAAGGTTTTGGAACTTTCAAAGGCATAATTTCTGACTACTGTGTCCTCATACATCCAAACAAGAGCCCTAAAAGCATTGCTGTTTTTAAGATCTGACAGGATGGAAATGTAACCGCGTTTTTCCTGGACATTGTTTTGCAAAAGATAATCAAAGATATATTGGGCCAGGTCAGCAGGGTCTGCGTTTTTAAGCGAATTTTTAATGGCAATAACTACGGAGTTATCTTTATCTACCATGCCTTTTACCATGTAGGGGATTACGGACTCCCCCCCGATACAGGCTAAGCTTTCCACACAGGCCACACGGACTTTAGGTCCCATCTCATCCAGAAATCTACCTAAAAACGGGGTCTCAATGGAGCTTCCGATCAAACCAAGATTGGGCAGGATCTTACATTTTACAAAGGCATCCTTTTCGATGAGCAGTCTTAGCATAAAGTAGGGAGCAGCTCCAAATGCACCCTCGGCTACTGCCTTTTCCATCAGCTGGATTCTTACTGTTTCTGTGCCATTAAACAATGGGCCTAACAAAGCCTGACGGTTATATGGTATGAGGGCCTTTTTCTTTTGCTGGGGACTGGCAATGTAGTCCAGATCAGCCAGAATTCTTTTGGAAAAATATGCGGCGATGGGATTTGTGTTGTTGATATGTTTTTCTACAAAGGGACGGATATAGGGATCTTTAACTTCCAGAAGATAATAGAGAACATCCACAATAAACTGTTGATCCTGACTCTGGGCAAACTCATCCAGTGCCGGTTTTAACCGTGGATCCATCGCAAATTCATCAACGAGCTTCACTGCTTGAAGGCTTTCCTGCTGGGCATCGGTAAGCTCTTCCTCTTCAACTTTCCCAAGCTCTTTTGACTCCTCCATCAGATTATCTTCAATGGAATCAGTGTCATCATCAAATTCAGGTAAATCCAGGGAAGGTAATTCATCATCCAGGCTAGGGAGTTCAGGGGGTGCTTCCTCAGCAACTGTCCAGCGAGAGAGATCCAAAAGCTGGGTCAGATTTGGAAAAATCATGCCTTCCGGTACTTCTGCAATACTGGATACCTCAGGAATCTGCAATGCTTCCGTCGCACCCATAACCTTGGGAACCTGGAGCAATGCCTTGCAGATACAGCGGAAGAATTTTCCGTTCAGCTCCTGATCCAGCTCGTATTGACGGTCACATTTAGGGCATTTCAGAATCATGAGTCAGCCTTGTTTTTACTCAGAGAAATCTTGAGTCCCATTTTTTTCTTTGGTGGTTCAGGTTGAGCCTCTGGCTCAGGTTGCGGCTCTGGCTCGGGTTGTACAGGGGCTTCTTGTTGAACAGCTGGGGTGACACCGGGCAGGGGCTTTCTTTTTTTCGATTTTTTTCTCTTCACTGGTTTACTGCTTTGGGGAATGGAAGCTGGACTAACAGCAACAGAACCAGGATTAATTTGAGCCAGACACAAAAATGATACGATTAAACTGAAGCCCAAAAGAATGCTATAGGCCATGCCTGCCTGTTGCGACTGACCCAATAAATCGGCAGGTCCAATAAACAGCCAGCTTAAACTGTAAGATTTGATCGACATCTCCTGATATAGGCTGACTCCATGACCAAGGATATAACTTGAAAATAGAAATCCAGTAAAAATCAGTGGTTTGAAAAACCTGGGCAGGATGAATCGAAAAAGACTGGCCCCAGGGGGGGCTCCCAAGTGTTTCATGGTCAGTAATGTCTCACTACCAATACTGTGAATCATGGCAGAACCACAAAGAATGGCAAACAGGGTTGGCCAAAGACAGGCACTCAGATGGGAGAACAAAACCATGTCCTTGCCTGAAAGTGATTTTGCTATCGGCCCAAATCCAAGAATCTGGGTAGTTTCAGGCATCAGAATCAAAACACCAATCACAAAAAATACCAGCCACTTACCCGGATAAAAATGACGGATCATATAGGCGATGGTAAATCCGCTAAAGGCACAAATCTGACCTAAAACTATGGCATACAGAAAATTGAGGGCAATCTGTTGGGTAAAGGTTTTTTTGAGAATGCCTGGGCTCCACTGGTTTACGGCATCAAGGACGGGCCATAAAAGGAGTGCAAGCAGGGCAATGCCCAGGATATCCGCAATCAGGCGGATGGGAATGGACAGCTTTAAGAACAGTTTTAACAGCATCAGCGCTTCCGGATTGTGTAATCGTCACGGGTGAGAATTACATCAATATCATCTCCTACCTGAAAACCCTGTTCGGCATTTTGAACTGACAAAAAGGTGGTATTGTCCTCAGTGGCCAGCTCAACAAATTCAAATCCACCCATAAAATCAATGCGGCGGATTTTGGCCGAAAAGACATTTCTAGCATCAGCAGTTTTACCCAGGGGAACCAGTTTGGAGTGTTCCGGCCGGATCAGGATATCAACCTGTGTTTCAATCCGTAGTTTTTCCTTGCATTTCAGATTGATACCCCCCACTTTGGTGGTGAACATATAAAAATCCCCACCCATTACAACCTGTCCCTGCAAAACATTGATTTCGCCGGTCATCTGCGCTACAAGCATGCTGGATGGATAGTCGTACACTTCACGGGTGGGCCCAACCTGTTCTATGTATCCTTTACTCATAATGATGAGTTGTTCACTGATTCCCATAGTGTCCAGTGGATTGTCTGTGCTGATCAGGGCAGAAAACTTGAATTCAGACTGTAACTCTCTGAAAAGCCCCGCCAATTGCCTTTTTTTGTGTCCATCAAAGCTCATGAACGGCTCTCTCATGACTACTAGATTAGGCTCAATTGCAGCGGCCCTGCCAATTACGGTTTTAAACTGTTCCAGGTAATTCATATGTGTAGGCAGAAGGTTCTGTTTTTCGGCCAGCCCCAGGACTTGAAGAATTCTGTCCACCCTTTGTTGGGCTTCTCCTTTTTCCAGTTTGTGAAAGGCAAGTCCAAACTCGATATGCTGTCGCACATTTAAATGGGGAAACAGGCTCCAGTCCTGATTTATACAGACAAACTTGCGTTTATTGACAGGCAGTGTCTGAATTTCCTCGGAATCTATCAGGATAGTACCGTTGGTCGGGCGAATGTAACCAAGAATTGCATCCACTAATTCATGTCGTCCTGATTCTAAATCCCCAGCTATGGTTGCTACAGTATTTTTTGGAATACTGAAAATGATGTTGGAGCAGATACTGTTGGCACCAGCCTGGATATCAAGATTATTGATTTTTATCTGTCCCATAGAGATACCTCAATCGCCTTCATATAAAACGGGTTCAGCAGTGGCAGCATGTTCTGAATTACAAGTTTCTGGGGGAGGAAAAAAGAGGAGGCAAAATATTGGTTATCCCTTCTGGTTTCCCTGTCATCCGTGGAAGTAAGCCTAAGGATGTATAGCTCCATGTCCTTGTCATTCTCATAGATATCTGCCCGCACGGAACGGCGGTAATTTGGAGTTGCTGCAATCGATCTTTGAATTTCAGGTATAAGAAGCCCATTGATGAGATAAATGGTTTTATCCTGAATTCCACTTGAATTAGGAATTGCAAGATAGCTGCGCAGGGTTGCGATTTTTCCAAGAGTGTGGGGAACAATCTGAGCCGCCGTTGTTTTCCAGGTATTGGCACTGACTTCTTCTTCTGTATCAGTTTCTTCGGATGGCATTTCTTCTGCCCCTTCCTCGGAAGGTGATTCTTCATCAGCCGAGGAAGGTCTGCGGGATCGTTTCATTCTTTCCCTTCTTTGTTTTTCCCTTTCCTGCCGAACACGGACTTCCTCAAGGCGAATCCGCTCTTTTTCGGCGAGAATATCCTTGTTTCTAACTTCAAAGGCGGCCCGCATATAGTGGCCGTAGACAAAACTTTCTGGCAGAAAGCCAAACGATAGTCTGTGAGTCTGTTCTTTTAAGTCATAGGTTGAGGGAAGCTGAAAATCAAAGGCTGGACTCTCGGGATTAAACTGATCGGGCAGATTCTGTAAAATATTGTTCCCTGTGACATTTTCAAGAAGTTGTTCCATGCTGGATACAGCTTTAAAGACAGACTGGTTTTCATTAAGAAATTTTTTGAGCATTTCCACGGTTTTAAGAATGTCGGAATTTTTTGGCTCGTTGAGGTACATAAGATAGGCATCGGGGTTCAGCCATTGGATTAACTGACATAAAAAGGCCATACCGGCAGTTTGTGTATTGCTGCTTTTTGGATCGGGATAATAGAATACCAGACCCTCTGATTTGAGAAACTTCACAAACCCTAAAAAATCCAGATCTTCCAGGTACAAGGCTTCTTCCTGTTCTGATTCCTCTCTACTTCTTTGCAGGTCACGGAAAAATTCCCAGGTTTGCCTTGCAAGCTGGTTGTAGTAGATTGGATGTGCATCCAGACTGAAGGCCACAGCCCCTGTAAAGTCGGCATAACCAAGGGGGTATCCAAATGTGCTGTCCTTTTGAAACTGGGCAGATAGGGGAGATGTCTGGTGAATAGCCTTAAGGACACTTTTTTCACTCACATCCTCAACTTCACGGCCTGAGTGCAGGTAAACCAGTCTGGACAGATTGGGAGCAAACAAATTGAAGTCCAGAATTCTAAGTGGAAAAAAGTCCTGAATCAGTACCAGATCCTGTCGGGAGGAAGGTTCTCCAAAAAGAAGCTGACGGTGCAATTCCTGGGGACTGGCATTTTCCACCACTGTAATACTGCTGGCCAGTTTGTTCTGAATAGACAAAAAACGGGGGAAATCCGTAATTTTACTGTAGTCCAGGGGGTCCACCCTTTTAAATCCAGCAATTTTGACAGACTCAAAATAGTCCTTGTCCGGGGTTGAAACAGTAAAAGATGGCTTTTGTTTTTTGAATTCCGCTACGGACTGAAGAATTTCCAGAGGAGTTTTGTCAAGCAAGGCAGAAGCAGAGACCAAGTCCCTACTCCAGATAAGGGTTAAAAACAGCCAGGCAGCAAAACGCATCCAAGCTATCATCGGTTCGTTTAGTACAATCCTTTGAGTCTCGTTTCGATTTCTGTTTTAGAAAATCCTTTTTGTAGCAGATCAACCATCTCGTTTGAGTCACTTAAAGCAATTAAAGCAGGTATATATTCCATACCCTGCATATAACGGAACTGATTGATTCTTGAGAAAAAATCCTGCCATTCCTCCTGGGTTTTAAAAGAACCCACATCCACTTTCTCGACTTTCATGGGGGTAGGTTTTTCTTTTATCCAGTCATCAAGGGCCTTTTCACTGGATTCACAGGCAGGTCCACCAGTTTCACAGACAAAGATAATCTGTTTTACTTTTAGTTCGCCCATTCGTTTTTGTTTGTCCAATCCTTCATTCAACTCCTGGCTGAAAGTATAAAGGGGCACAAACCCTTTGCCTGAAGTGTAAACCCGATCCGTGGAGTCGGTGAGGATCCAGGTTGGAATGTAGTTTAAATCTACCCGGTGCATGAATTTTTTCAAGACCTCGGTTCTTTCCGGTGTCCGGTGTCGGAACTCCTTAATCTCCATGCGGTCCCCCAGAGTTTTCTGGGCTTCTTTAATGACGGGAGCCATCATGGCACAGGCAGGGCATGTGGGACTGGAAAAATAATATAAAACAGGCTTTTCCACCGGCGATGGCAGACTTGTTACTGCTTCGGTCATGACCTTACTGGGTGCATCTGATGCAAAGGCTGTTGCGGCCAGGGCAAAAATCAGTAATAACAGTTTGTTGTACATAAAAATTGTCCCAAGGGTTTATGCTATTATGGAGGGCTATGAGCTACGAACAGATTTTACCATTGGTCAGTAAGCCCAGTCGATACATAAGCGTTGAGAAAAATGCTGTCCTCAAGGATTATTCAAAGGTTGAGGCATCTATTTTACTCTGTTTCCCCGAGGTATACGAGATTGGAATGTCTCATCTTGGGTTAAAGATTCTTTATCATATCCTGAATCGGATGGAGTTTGTGGCAGCAGAGAGATGTTTTGCACCCTGGGTTGACATGGAGGCAGAGCTTAGAAGGTTCAATCAAAGCCTGTTATCCATGGAAACTCAAAAGCCCTTACGATCTTTTGACTTTGTGGGATTTTCATTACAATCGGAGCTGACCTTTACCAATCTTATTAACATACTTGATTTGTCTTTTATTCCAGTCTGGTCCAAAGACAGGGGTGAAGAAGATCCAATTGTTCTGGCAGGCGGCCCGGTGACCAGTAACCCAGAGCCTTGTGCTGACTTTATTGACGCATTCCTGATTGGGGATGGGGAAGAAGCCTTGCCGGAGCTGATGGAATTTTATCGTGTAGCTAAAAAACGGGGTATGAGCCGGGAGAGAATCCTTGTTGGTATTGCCAATATCCCCGGGTTTTATGTGCCTCGTTTTTATCGTGAGGTTTATAGTGAGGACGGGGTATATGCTGGGGTAGAAAGAATCAGCGAAGAAGTGCCGTCTAAAATAGTTCGTCGTTTTGTGGCTGAACTGGATCCGGGTTTTTATCCAGATAATCCCGTGGTTCCTCATACGGCTCCCGTTCAGGACAGACTGGTGGTAGAAGTTGTCAGAGGTTGTACTCAGGGCTGCCGTTTCTGCCAGGCCGGATATATTTATCGTCCCATTCGCGAATTGCCTATTCAAGAGATAAAAAAAATCACCGAGGATGGGATTCGCAAAACAGGCTACGATGAGGTTGGTCTAGTGTCACTTTCCACAGCAGATTATTCTGATGTTTCGCAGATGGTCAGTGAGGTATCCGAAGTTACTTCTCCTAGAAATGCCGCTATTTCCTTACCCTCACTCAGGGCAGATCGATTTTCTGTAGAGCTAGCGGATTCCGTCAGACAGATCAAGCAGACTGGATTTACTTTTGCACCAGAAGCAGGCTCTGTTCGTTTGCGTCAGGTGATTAATAAAAACATCAGCAATGAAGAGCTTCTGGCATCAGCCCGTATGGCCTTTGATAAAGGATGGAGTACAGTTAAGTTCTATTTTATGGTTGGTCTGCCCACGGAAACATGGGAAGACTTGGATGAAACCATTGAGCTGATTCGTCAGATTGAAAAAATTGCTAAGGGGTATCCAAAAAAGATGACGGTCAATGTGTCTTTTGGGCCCTTTGTGCCCAAAGCGCACACCCCGTTTCAGTGGGATGCATTTATGGATTGTGAGGAAATCACAAAGAGGCAGCAATATATCCGTCGGGCTGTAGCCTCAAAAATTGTTCAGTTCAAATGGCAGGCTCCCGAACTCTCACACTTTGAGGCCGTGGTGTCCAAGGGCAATCGCTCCGTGGCCCAGGGACTCTATAAAGCTTTTGAGGCCGGTTCACGATTTGAGGGCTGGCAGGAGACCTTTAATTATAACAAGGTTATGCAGGCCTTTGCGGAGGCTTCTGTGGACATCGGGTACTGGAGCAGTGAAAAATCGGTGGATGCGGCCCTTCCCTGGGATCATATTGATTCATCCATCAAAAAAAAGTATTTGCAGTTTGAAAGGAAAAAGGCCTTCCGTACAGAAAACAAAACGACCACAGACTGCCGTTTTGGAGACTGTCATTATTGTGGAATACCTACCCCAAAAGTTGATATTCGTTTGAAACATGAGAAACCTGGTAAGGAAGAACTAGCATTAAGAAGGGAAACTAACAAATCAGTTTCCAGACCATCAGAGTCCTTTGCCCACAGTCTCTCCGAGGGTTTTCGCTACCGCCTGTTTTATTCCAAAACGGGGAAGGCCAAGTTTTTGGCCCATACCGATTTGATTCGCCTGATTCAGATGGGTTTGGCGGCCTGTAATTTTCCTATGACCTGGTCCCGTGGTTTTACACCAAGGCCGGTTATGCAGTTTGGCCCTGTGCTGCCCTTAGGAGTAGAGTCTTTGGCCGAAGTGACTGATCTTTGGGTATATGCCGAGATTTCACAGGAAATGATTGATGCTTTAAATCAATATTTGCCCACTGGAGTTCAGATTCAGGAATTTTTCAAGGTGGATCTGAACCAGAAAAGTCTGTCTTTATTGTTTCCCTATGCGGTTTACAGTTTGGATGTTCCGAGTCACATGGGTCAATGTGTTGATGCTTTGCGTAATTTTGATTCCAAAGAAAGTTTTGTTGTAGATCACAGAGACAAAGAAATTGATTTAAAGAAGGCAATCCGTACCCTGGAAATTGTGGATCGAAGATTAATGATGGAATTGAATGTTTCGTCTCAGGATGGACAGAACGCCAATCCGATTATGGTCGTGGACAAGGTGTTAGGAATCCCTAAAGAGCAGTTGGGTATGGTCACACTTCGTAAGGAGTTTGTGGTTGAGACTGCCTGAAGGCTTCAAAGAACTGATTTCTGAACAATTTCCTTCTGAAATCTCGGAACAGTTGATGGACTCACTCATGTCCAAGGTGTCTGGTCGCCATGCAGTGTTTCATAAAATGACACCAGATGAATGGATGTCCTCAGTCCCTCACCTGCTGGAATTTACCAAAAACCCAAGAGTTGCAGGGGGAGTTTTTTTCTCAGAAGGGTATATGTTTTCGCATTGCCCTGGTTATTATAGCGGGCTTTATTACCCTCAGGAAGCTTCAGCCTCCGAGGTGGTTTCCTTGTTGCCCGATAACTTGAATCTTGTCCTGGATCTATGTGCAGCTCCTGGTGGCAAAAGTATACAGCTATCACAGAAGCTTTCTTTTGGTGGCTGTCTTATCAGCAATGAGCTGTTGCCAAAACGGGCCAAAATTTTGTCCCAGAACCTTGAGAGAGCGGGAGTGCAGCATAGGGTTTTAATGTCAAATAAGGCCGAGGAATTAAACTCGATATTTGGACCCATTTTTGATGCTGTTTTAGTGGATGCTCCCTGTTCCGGTGAAGGGATGTTTCGCAAGGATCCAGATACAGTGGAGGAGTGGTCTTTAAAGCAGGTTAAGATTTGTGTAGACAGGCAGAAGGAAATTTTGTCAGCGGCAGCAGGATTGGTGGCGGCAGGTGGTTATCTTCTATATTCCACCTGCACTTTCAACCGGGATGAAAATGAGGGACAGATGGAGATGTTTCTTGCTAGTCATCCCGAATTTCAGATGGTATCCATGATTAGGCTTTGGCCATTTGAGGTACCTGGAGAAGGGCATTTTGCCTGTCTTTTAAGACGGAGAGATGCTTTTTTATCTCCTGCCTTTGAGCCACAAAAAAATGAAAAGGCCAAAACATGCTTTGATTTGCCTTCTGTTGTACAGGAATTTCTTTTGCCTACAGGCAGTTTTGAACAGGGTCGGGATGGGTTCTGGTTTTATCCGCATGCCATAAAAAAACATCTGCCATTTAGTAAGGCGCAAAGGGTCTGTTATGAGCCAGGAATCAGGATATTTGATTCTTTGTCAAAGCCTGGTTTCACTCACGCCCTGTCTCTTATATTGCCCCCTGGGGTCTGGCCGGAGGCACTTCATATCAGTGATGATCAGCTGTTTTCATTTCTGCGGGGAGAAACACTGAACACAGATTTGTCCCCAGGGGTCAAACAGGTTCTTTGGGAGAACCTGCCTCTAGGTTTTGGAAAACAGATACCTTCGAGGCTTCAAAATATGATTCCCAAAGGTCTAAGAACCTTTGTTCCCAGAACTAATTTGCCTGCTCGTCCCAATGTGCAGGTACTTTCTCAAACTCAAAACCCCTAAACTCAACCTTGTCAAAAAATCCGGTAAACTTTTTAACGCCTTTTAATGAGTCAATGATTGCCCCAAATTCAGAAGTATTGCCTACAGTTTCCCCGGTCAGGCGGTTTTTCAAAGCGGACAGTTTGAGGCGAATCACTCGGTCATTTTCAGCGGAGGTAACCCCGGGAGTGATTTCCTGGCGGCGAATCACTAAATGGATTTCTTTTTGGGCTGAACGAACATAGTTTTCAGCACAACCATCCAAAAGCCAGATTCTGACCTTACCTGATTCCGGGTCAAACAACAATTCAATATTTCCTGAGTGATCTCCCAATGGAATCAGGACTCCACCGTTTGGGGCAACATGGTGGTGATGGTCTTCTTCTGAAAAGCCACAACCTAGAATGATGAATAGACCAAGAATACCTGTTAAAATCCTCTGCATAATAATCTCCTTCACAGCCATATTACTTTGTAATACCAGAAAAAAACAAGTATGAATCAGGAATTGAACATTGTTACAACCAAGAACCAAAGGCTATTGATCTGTTCTGATCTCCATGGAAATCTCAGGGATTTTGAGGCCGTCTGTCAGAAGTATTTTTATTTGAAACAGCAAAATAAATGTGATCTTTTAGTTCTGGCAGGAGATTTGATTCATGGCTATCCCGGTTATCAGGATCAGTCTATGGAGCTGTTATCACGGGCTAAAAGCCTCAAGGATGCTAAGGAAACTATCTTATTGATGGGAAACCATGAATTGTCCCATCTGATGCACTGGGATTTAAAAAAGGGCTCTAATTTTTTCACATCAAGAATGGAAATGGAAATGGAGCCAAAGACAAGGGATTTATGGATGAGGGAGTTTCTTACATGGCCACTGGCCATACAAACCTCAGGTGGTGTATTTATAAATCATAGTGGAGCTAGTCAATCGCTGGCTGGAATGGGAGACGCTCAAACATCTCTGGTGGCAAAACTTAGCGGGTACAGAAATTTTTATCTTGATGCTGAATTTAAACAGTGGGCCAAACAAAAGGATATGTCTCGCTTTGATACTGCGTTAGGAGAATCATATGTAAAGACCCCAGAGGGTGCTCTGTTATGGGAGGTGTTTTTTAATAAAAACGAACATACCTGGGGCTTGTTATACCCAGAAATTTTGAACCGTTATCTCGCAAAAGTAGCACCAGGCTGTAATGTTTTAGTTTCCATGCATATTGAAGAGCCCAATGGCTACAGGGTTGTTGATTCAAAACAGCTTCGTATCTGTTCCTCTTATGGTGTGCCAAAGGACTCAGATAAACGGCTTTTGCTTGTAGAGTCAGATAAATCTTATCAAGACGCTCAAAGTCTCATAAATTGTCTTATCCCGCTGTACTGAAGCTACTAAGGGTTAGTGGACTGTGTTTTTTCAAGCTGTCCGGTTGTAGGGGAAAAAAGAGAATCCTTACGGAAGTCCTGAGCCCAAATGGAAATCCAGATAATCATGGCTGTGGCAACACAAAGTGTAGCAAGCGCGCTAAACACCTGTTTCAGGAAAGGTAAGGACACTGTCTCATCTTTGATTTCAGATATCAGGCGAATTTCTTGGTTGGACATAATCCGCATATTCTAACACAAATGTTTTTAAAATGGAGCTAGATCATTCAAAGCGTTTTCTGAGATCAAAATTAGTGGTAGACTGAAGCTATGAGAGTAACCATACCCAGAGAAACCCTCGAAAAAATAAAGCGCGACTACAATGTATCAGAGGAAAAGGCGACCAGATTGTATCTCAATGCCTTTGATGAGGCCGAATCTCACTTCTGGACAGTCATTGAAGAGAGAATGAGTGAAGAAGCCCCTTCAGGCGGGAAACAGTCAGGTATCAGGCTATACACCCCCCGTGAAATAAAGGCATATCTGGATAAGTATGTGATCGGTCAGGAAGAGTATAAAAAACGCTTAGCTATTGCAGCAGCCTTTCACTTTGCCATGATTAAGCAGATGCGTGAGGGTGGTAAGGATTCCAGCTCTCTAAAGCGGTTCCGTAAAAAGAATACTTTGATTGCCGGGCCATCGGGGAGTGGAAAAACCTATGCTGTTGAGGTTTTAGGTGATCTTTTAGAGGTGCCAACTCTAGTTGTGGATGCCACAGATTACACAGAAGCCGGTTATGTGGGCAAATCCGCTGATGACATGGTGCGCGAACTAATTGAAATGGCTCCAGGCTCATCAAAACAGGAACAAGCCGATTTTATTTCCCGTAATGGGGCAATTATTTTTATTGATGAATTGGATAAAAAGGCCAGAGAGGGCAGTGTAGGTCATGATATCTCCCGAGAGGGATTTCAAAGAGCAATTCTGAAACTGATAGAAAGAAAGGTCGTCAGTATTGAGAACCCCATGTCTCCCGGAGCACAAATCCAGGATTTGATGGATCGGCAAAGAGGCAAGAAAAAACAGGACAACACTTTATCGACGGAAAAAATTCTGTTTATTCTGGGAGGTTCGTTTCAGAGATCCAACGAGAATCTGGAGCAGATCATCAAAAAACGCATGTCCCGTAAAGCCGGCTCTATGGATGATCAGGGAAATCTGGTTATTTCCGGATTTAACGATTCTGCCAATCGTGATTTGACGGATTATAAAAGTTATTACCCCTTTGCTGAAGAAGATGACTTTATTAAATATGGTCTGATTCCTGAACTAGTGGGCAGAACTCCAATTCGTTCCTATGTGAATCATCTTTCCAAAAATGATTTGATCCGTATCATGAATGACACGGAAGATTCCCTTTTGAAGCAGTACCAGACCGAATTTCAATCTTTTGGACTGGACCTTCAGTTTTCTGATGATGCAATTGAATGGATTGCTGAAAAGGCTGAAAAACAGAAAACGGGTGCCCGGGCTTTGATTGGTGCATGGGAAGATGTTTTAACTGATTTTCAGTATGAATTGCCTGGCTCCACTCATCGTAGCGTCCTGGTTTCTAAAGAGGTATGTGAACAACCCAAGGATTATTTGTTAAAAATCTTGTCCAGAAGCCCATTTGATGACTTTTCCGATGGATTTTATAACGAGTTCGGGTTAAATCTGGAGTTTGATTCCGAGGCGCAGGATTATGTTCGTGAATATGCAAAAAGTGGACATATTCAGGTCAGTGAAGCCTTAAAGATTTTATTATCTGGGGCATCTGCCTTAAACTACATGGGTTATAAAGGTGTTTTTCAAATCACAAAACCTATGCTGGAAGAGCCCAAGTATTTTGACAATATGTATGTAGAATGGCATAAACGCCATGTGTCCTTGCGAGAAGGTGGAGTGTCCTAAAAGGGTTTAATCGCAGTAGACAGTTTCTTTGAGAGACTGTCTGTTGCTGATATGGGTCAGCCATTTGTGCAATCCTGGGGCTGATTCTCTCCAATGCAGATCATTGTGACGAAAATCCAGATACAATAGAGCACAGGCCAGACTAAGTGATCCAAGATTGATTTCTTCGTCTGGGGCTGGACAAAGGCAGCTATTGTCGGGAAGCCCTTCAAGCCAGTGAATGGTGTTAAGAATGTTTTGTTTATGTCTCTGAATATTATCCTCAAGAATAAGATGAGGGGGTCGGCGTTTTTCCATAGTCAGTGCTACGGCAATGTCAAGCAGACCATCGGCCATGGCCTGTAAAGTCAGCACTCCAAAGCGATCCTTGGATTCTTTGGGAAGCAGTGTGGATTCCGGTATCAGGCTGATTAAATATTCGCAAATCAGGGGAGAGTTTATCAGTATGGCCCCATCCCCGATTTTAAGGGCAGGGATTTTGCCTAGGGGGTTGATCTCTAATAGCTCTGTAGAGACAAATGGGTGGGCATGAATAAAGGTGACTTGGGAATCTAATCCTAGTTCATAAAGTATTACACGAACTTTACGGACAAAAGGAGAAGATTTGGTCCCGTAAAGCTGCATATCTAAAAGAATGGGGACGGAGGTGGGTATAATCCATTTTGGATGCGGCACATCTCATCGTAACAGGTATCCTCAAGAAATCTCCAGTAAACTTCATGAGTAAAATCCATCTGGAAGGCATATTCTTTGGCAATACCCAATTGTTCCCAGGCTGCCGGTGTCAAAGCTATTCCGAGTCGAACCTGATTTTCAGACAAAAAATCGACAGGGATTTGACCTGTATCGGTAGGGCCACGGTCTTCATGCCAGTATGGATCTCTTACAGCATAAGGACCTACATCCATTACAGGAATACGAATGCGCTTCTGGGTGGCAGGAAGCATCACTTCAATTTCAGATCCAATGGCACTGGGATCTGGCAGGGCAGCAGCTGCCATAGACCGGGGTATATTGCCAGAGGCAACCATAGGAGATAAAAAGGTGCTGGCGCGGACCCTATGGAAATAATCATGATGTGAACCGAGACTTCTACGGACTGGGGTACTGATTTCACTGGTAATGTAATTGATTCTGGGTCTGAGTTTTAGCCACTGTTTTTCAAGATTCCAACGGGCATGTACTGGAGTAAGAAATAACCAGATCAAAATGAAGCGAAACATTGCTGAATTTATCGGCATACTGTGCCATAAGTGACACTTTTTTTCCCGTTTTTGTTACAATGCCCCATATGCAAATAGTTAAAACGGTGGAAGTGTACGATGAACAGTCCTTGGCGATCTGCTGGGAGCCGCACGAAGATAATTTTTATTTTAACCTCCTGCCCGAGTCTTCGGAGTTTATCTTAAATATTGAGGATGAAAATGAAGAAATCCTGAGTACCAGAGCTGTAATTCGCAATCGTGCCCTGGTTTCCCGAGCGTTAAGACAAAAAACCAAGGCAGGTTCCAGGGTGATTGTTTCCAATTGTCCAAGAGGGGGTTCCCAGCCCGATGGACTGGTTTATTTATGGAAGGATGAAGAACTAAGTGAGCCTTCTGCTCCGGCTCATTTTCAGGATCTTTTGCTTTCTACCCGCTTTGAGAGTTTTACTGATGAACAGCTGCGTATTTTATTTTTTCTTTTGAACGAGAACAAGGAACTGCTTAGAAAAACCGGTGAGATGCAGTTGGAACTGGAAAGAATCAAGGTTCCTAAACCAGACAGCCACGAAATTCTCAAGGAAAATTTCAGTTCACAAAACTTGTTTCCAGACAGAAAGGTCTTTCGTTCCTGGGTTCTGGAAAAATTTTCCGAAGTTGAGCCAAATGCCCGTTTTCTGGAGCGCAATTACCCTAAGGATGGGTTGTTTTCCAACCGTAAGGTACACATTGATTTTTTGTTTCAGGACTCAAACAACCATTACCTTCTGGTAGAAATATGTTATTACAATAAGGGCTGGCAGGAGGATTTGATGACCTACATCTATCGTCTTAATCAGGCTCGTGAGCTGCTTGCTAAAGGGACAGCATCCAATCCTATGAATATCCGGCGCATGATCATTACAAATTCACTTTTGCATGGCATGAAAGATGCCTGTACCATCAATCAGGTTGAGTTGATTCATATTGGTGGATTTTATCGAATGGAGAAATATATCAATGAATAATTCTCAAATCAGTATCCTTCCCTACTTAGGAAAGTCCCCACAGTTTGATCATACGGTTTTTATAGCCGATGGGGTGCGTGTCATAGGCGATGTTACACTAGGTTCTGATGTCAGCGTCTGGTTTAATACCGTGATTCGTGGTGATGTTAATTTTGTGCGCATTGGGGATGCCTGCAATATTCAGGACAATAGCTGTTTGCATGTGGAGAATGGTATTTGCCCCCTTATTCTGGGAAAGGGCATCACGGTTGGG
>JACFNL010000201.1 GCA_019454875.1 Candidatus Cloacimonadota bacterium
CATGCGCACCTGAATCGGAATAACCCTGTCCAGATCCTTGTCCTCATGAACCTTCAGAAGGTTCAAGGATGACAGATTACACACAACCAGATCCCCGGCCTTTTTACGAATTGTGATGTTCCCATCCTGATCCACCTCTGAACCTTCAAAACGGGAAGCACTCATATTCTGGATAATTTCTACACAAAGATTAGTGGAACGAACAACTCCACAATGTTTGTTGGGATTCATACGATTGGCCGTATCCCTGAAAAAAATGAACGGCAGCCCAGTCTCAAAGGAGGAACGAAGAATAAGCTTCATAATCTCCATTGCTGGTACCTTGGATTTTACGATTCTGTCATCAGCCACAATCTGATCGTATCGCTTTTCAAATTCCTCACCAAAATAATCCGAAATTTCAAACCCCAGCACCTTTCTGGCACTGTACGGATCAAAAAGATAATAATCCGAACGGTTCTCTACAGCCCTCATGAAGTTATCCGGAATTCCTACTGCCGGGAAAATATCATGGGCCTTCCTTCTATCATCCCCATTGTTGGTCTTAAGATTTAAAAAATCAAAAATATCAGAGTGATAAACATTTAAGGTCAGACTCAAAGCACCTTTACGAATCCCGAGCTGATCGACGGCCACAGCCGTATCATTTAAAATTCTAACCCAGGGAATAACCCCCCCCGCTACATTTTTAAACCCTCTGATTTCAGAACCCTGTGCCCGAATCTGGGAAAGATCCCCACCGACCCCGCCCCCATACTTACTGAGCTGGGCGAAGGTGTTTACATAATCAAAAATGGAATCAAGGCTGTCATCCACTGTACCAATAAAACAGCTGGAAAGCTGATGTAAGGGTTTTCTGGCATTCGAAAGAGTAGGAGTTGCCGGAACAACTTCAAAATTGCTCAGGACATCATAAAACTTCTTGGCCCAAAACAGACGATCCTTCTCGATGGTTGCCAAAAACATGGCAATTCCCATAAAACTTTCCTGGGGCAGTTCCAGAAGATTGCCGCTTCCATCCCGTATCAGATACCGATCCGAAAGCGTTTTTATGCCGACATAATTGAATAGAAAATCCCGTTTTTTGTCTATATAGCCAGCCAGCTCTTCAATTTCTGATTTGCTGTAGACCTCAAGGATTCTTTTGCTGTAAAGCCCCTTTTCTGTGGCCTCCACAATAAATCCATAAAAATTGGTGTATGGCTCCCGATCGGAGCCGCGGTGCAGACAAACCTTGCGATACATGTCATACAAAAAGAGCTTTCCCGCCACAAACTGCCAATCAGGATTTTCTTCAGTACATTTTTCAACGGCGGTCTGTATGACCATGCGCTGGATTTCTTCTGTGGAAATGCCATCTCGAAACTGCACCTGAGCATCCATTTCCAGCTCAAGGGGGTCACAGTTGTATCCATCACAAGCGAAGGCCACAACCTTTTTGATCTTGTACACATCAATGGGCACAATACTATTGTCGCGCTTCTTGACCAAAATGCCTGACATACTATCTCCTGCTGCTTACATTGGGCTCACGGCAAAATCCAAAAACATTCTTGATAAATCAGGAAAAAAAGTCCTTAATTCATGGGATTCTACAAGAAAGTTCATACAAGTTTATTGTCCGCAATTTCAAAAATCAATTTACCATAAAGTGCATTTTGGATCACTTTTTTGTTCGATACCAAAAATCCGATTAAACAAGGAAATCGCACACACCACCACTCCTGTCGCAGGAACTAAGGGAAAACGATAGTTTTTAAATAATTCTCTTTTGATGACTGCGCAATTTTGTTCCGTAGAAAAAAGAGAGTTTCATGTTAACTGCCCCGCTCCAAGGTAACTCCCAAAGCTTTTGCGGCTTAGTGTGAAGGGCAAGGTAGTTTTATTAGTGTGGCAGCAGGCAAGAGCCAGTCCACCCAAAAGCGCAGGGATGCGCGGGCCTTGGCTTAAGGCAGGAAGCCGTAAAGACAGGGCTCTTGGGGTAGGCTAGTGGAAGCACTCAGGGAAGCTTATCCATATACTCCTGGACCAGGTTATCAAATCCGGAGCCTAAAAGACTTTTCATTTTGTTTCTGGCTGCGTCAGAATCCATGATGCCTTCCTGAAAGAGATTTAAATAGGTGCTAAGCTTCCCTTCAATCCGCCCCTGTCCAGCTCCAAGCTGAAAGCCTTGTTTCAAGGCAGCTTCGACATTGTCTGCCATAATCGAGATCTGATCCCTCATCATCATTTCTTTACTTAAGGCTCTTTGCCTTAAGTCCTCATCCGTAACCAGCGCCTTTTTGGCTTCATCTATGGCCATGACAAGCTCCTTTTCTTCCAAAAGCAAGGAAGGGACAGTTTCAGAAC
>JACFNL010000057.1 GCA_019454875.1 Candidatus Cloacimonadota bacterium
TGCTCTGGCTTTTTTTTCTGAAACCAGAGCCTCCTGAACCCTGAGGGCCCAGGAGTACTCAATAGCCTCATCTTCAATCAGAAGCATCAGTGTTTGGGATTTAACATGTGGATGGCTTCACCAAGATTTCCCTTGGCAGCCTCCATCAGAATTTCCCCAAAAGTTGGATGAGGATGAACAGTTAATGCAATATCCTCGACAAATGCTCCCATTTCAATGGCTAAGCAGGCCTCAGAAATCAAGTCGCTGGCATTTGCACCAACAATCGTGATTCCCAGAACTTCCCTGGTTGTGGCATCAGAGATAAATTTGACAAAACCATCGGTTTCATCAGTAGTTAAGGCTCTGCCGATTGCTGCATATGGAAAGCGACTGACAGTAATGTTGAGTCCTTTGGCTTTGGCTTCTTTTTCGGAAAGACCAGCCTGACCGACTTCCGGATCGGTAAACACTACAGCTGGAATCTGCCTCACATCCATCACGGACTTGTGGCCCGCAATCACTTCGGCAGCAATTTCGCCTTCTTTGGAGGCTTTGTGGGCCAACATAGGTTGCCCGGCCACATCACCGATTGCAAAAATCCCTGAAACGGAAGTCTGAAGCATTTCATTGACCTTGATAAAACCCTGTTTATCCAGCTCAACCCCGAGCTTTTCCAGATTCATTCCACCAGTATTAGGCTTTCGGCCAATACTGATAAACAGATGATCGGCAGTTACTTCGCGCACTCCAGCAGGGGTCTCACAAACTAGGGTAACCTGAGAACCAGAATCCTTAAAGCTTTGGGCTTTAGTACCAGTCAGCACATCAATACTAAGCTTCTTGATTTTTTTCTCAATGACTTGAACAATGTCCTTATCAAAGGCACTTAAAACAGAATCAGCAAACTCAACCACGGTGATTTTGGTCCCAAGTTTGGCATAGGCCATACCTAGTTCCAGACCGATGTACCCTCCACCAACCACAATCATGGAAGCAGGGAGTTTTTTTAAAGCCAAGGCCCCTGTGGAATCCACAATTTTTGCCTGATCTACCGGGAAGGCAGGCAGGGCAATCGGGGACGATCCAGTGGCAATAATGCAGTTTTCAAAATCTACCGTGGTTTTTGTCCCGGATGTCTCCAGCACTTCTATCTGGTTTTTACTGACAAAGGAAGCAGTACCTTTCAGAACCGATACCCGATTGCCCTTTAAAAGCCCACCAATACCAGAACTGAGTTTCTGGGTAATTTTGTCTTTCCAGGAAATCATGGCAGGAAAATCCAGTTGTGGGTCACTGATTTTAATACCCATGTTGCCAAATTCATTTTTGGCCTTGTAGAAAGACTTGGCTGCGTGAATCACTGCCTTGGATGGAATACAGCCCACATTCAGGCATACTCCCCCAAGGTTTTCCTTCTCAATGACCAGGGCCTCGATTCCTAGTTGCGCCAGCCGGATTGCTGCAACATAACCGCCAGGCCCTCCACCAATAACGACTGTGTTAATTTTCATAAACTCCCCTTAAGATCCCAGAATCAAGCGGCCAGGGTTGTTTAGAAGACCAATAAAGTAGTTACAGAACTCTGCCCCATTTGCCCCGTCTACAATCCTGTGGTCAAAGCAGAAGGAGATGTTCATCATAGACCTGATGACAATCTGTCCGTCACGCACCACAGGCCTGTCCTGGATCTTGTACATGCCCAGAATACAGGCTTCTGGGTAGTTGATAATAGGGGTAGCTCCCAATCCACCAATGGAGCCAATATTGGTAATTGAGATCGTGGATCCCTTCAATTCATCGGAGCTAGCCTTTCCATCACGGGTTTTTTGGGCAATACCCTGTGAGTCATTGGCAAGCTGTATCAGGGATTTTTGGTCTGCGTCACGAATCACAGGTACAATTAATCCATCTTTGGTGGCTGTTGCCATGCCAATATGAATTTTTTTGTGTACTACGATTTCGTTTGTGCCTAAATCGATAGAGGAATTGATTATGGGAAACTTTTTAATAGCCAGAGTCAAAGCCTTCATAAAAAACGGCAGATAAGTGAGTTTGGCCCCAGCTTCTTCAGCCAGTGGTTTTAACTCGTTTCTGAGTTTTTTGAGTTCCGTCATATCGACTTCTTCAAAATATGCAAAATGAGGCACGATGGTTTTAGATTCAACCAGTCTCTCAGCAATGACTTTTCTTAATCCTCTTAGTGGAATTCGCTCATCACCCTCATAGACAAACACAGGGGTTTTTGACATGGTCACAGCAGGTAGATTCCCGCTGCGAGCTTCAGAGCTTACTGGGGCAGAATCAGACTCACCGCTTAAAAATCCTTCCAGATCTTCTTTGGTAACCCGTCCACCTTTTCCGGTTCCAGGCACCTGATTGATATCTATACCCAGATCACGGGCCAGTTTTCTCGTAGCAGGAGTTGCAAGAGCTTTTCCTGTTGCTGATAGAACTGGGGCAGATGCCGTGGCCTTTGTGGCCTGAGGTTTCTCAGAAACTTGTGCTTCCTGTTTTGGAGCCTCTTTGTGTCCATGGGAATCCTGAGGAGCCGAAACACCGGCCGCAAGTTCAATATCATAAAGGGGTTTGTCTTTCTCAGCGATTTTTCCCTCTGCAATATGCTGCTTTGCCAGTTTGCCAGGTTTTACTGCTGGCAGTTCAACTGTGGCTTTGTCAGTCATAATCTGAACCACTGGCTCATCCTGGGCTAAGGCATCCCCTACATTTTTTAACCACTTGATAACTTCACCCTCAACAACACCTTCTCCGATGTCAGGTAAAAGCACGGTAAATATACTCATAATTTCTACCCTCTCAGTACTTCATGGTTTCCAGAATGCTTATTAACACTCTGGGGGAATCTGGTAAATAGCGTTTTTCGTGGGCATTGCTATAGGGAGTATCAAATCCACAGCAACGATTGATAGGAGCTTCCAGATGTAAAAAACACCTTTGCTGAATCAGGGCTGTCAGTTCCCCACCAAAACCACCAGTGATAGGAGCCTCATGCGCCACCACACAACGACCAGTCTTTTTAACCGACGCTGTGATGGTTTCAATATCGAGTGGATTTAAGGTTCTTAAATCTATGACCTCTACGGAGATTCCCATTTTTTCAGCCTCGGCTGCGGCTGTCATGTTCTGATGATGCTGGGCACCATAACCAATCAGGGTTAAGTCATTTCCTTCTTTGGCAATTTTTGCTTTGCCCAGTGGAATCATATAATCTTCCAGGGGAACTTCTGCCTTGGAAGCTCTGTAAATCCGCTTAGGCTCCATAAATAAAATGGGGTCGTCGGCACGGATGCAGGATAACAGAAGCCCTTTGGCCTCATAAGGGTCGGATGGGATCACTACCTTGAGTCCAGGAGTGTGCAGAAACTGTGCCTCAATGGACTGGGAATGATAATGTCCCCCATGAATTCCACCACCATAAGGTGTACGAATTACCATGCCATTACTCCACTGGTTTCCGGTACGGTAACGGCCTTTGGCGATTTCGTTTACAATCTGGTCATAACCAGGGAAAATATAGTCAGCAAATTGAATTTCAGGAATTGGTTTTAGACCCATCTGGGCACAACCCATGGCAAAACCCATAATGCCAAGCTCAGAAATTGGAGTGTCAAAACAGCGTTCTACACCATATTTTTCCTGAAGTCCAACCGTGGCCCTAAACACGCCACCAAAAAATCCTACATCTTCCCCAAAGGCAATTACTCTGTCGTCGGTTTCAAAAGCAATATGCAAAGCATTGTTGATTGCTTCAATAATATTCATGACTGGCATTAGTTTTTCTCCTTCTCAAGGGCTTGTAGAAACTCATATTGCTCCTGAAGATTCCAGGGGATATCTGCATAGACATCCTGAAACATGGTCTCAAGGGAAGGTTTAGGTGTATTGCGGGCAGACTCAATGGCAGCCTCGACTTCCTGATGCATGGCATCTTTAAAAGCCTTGTCTTTCTCATCATTCCAAAGACCTTTTTTGATCAGGTGCAGTTTTAAGCGAAGGACAGGGCATTTTGGATCCCAGTCGCAAACTTCCTCATCTTTTCTGTAGCGGGTTGGGTCATCCGCTGTACTGTGTGGCCCGACTCTGTAAGTCATGGCTTCAATCAGAACAGGCCCTTCTCCGCGCATACAGATTT
Source organism: Candidatus Cloacimonadota bacterium (assembly GCA_019454875.1). Lineage (GTDB taxonomy): Bacteria > Muiribacteriota > UBA6191 > UBA6191 > UBA6191 > UBA6191. The sequence goes on from JACFNL010000057.1 coordinate 4,133, forward strand.
CTCTGGCTTTTTTAGTAATGTCATAAACGGCAAAAATGTCATTGCCATCGACTCGGAAAGTCTGCATCCCATAAGCTACACCCCTTGGAGCAATCCCATCCCCAGCATACTGAAATTTTCTGGGTGTAGAAATTGCATAATGGTTGTTGCGACAAAAGAAGATAACAGGGCATTTATACACGGCCGCAAAGTTTAATCCGGCGTGGAAGTCACCCTCTGAAGCAGCGCCCTCAGCAAAATAACAAAGGGATACCATGTCTTTTTTCTGGATTTTCATGGCATAAGCAGCACCAGCAGCCTGAGGAATCTGGGTAGCCAGAGTTGATGAAACGGTCATGGCACTGTGCTTTTTTGAGCCGTAATGGTTGGACATCTGTCGGCCTTTGCTGGGATCTTTTTCGTTTAGGAGCATGTGATGGCTGTATTCCTCAGCACTCAACCCACGCCACAAAATAGCTCCCTGCTCCCTGTATTGAAAGTAGAGAAGGTCATCGGGTTTTAATGCCATTGCACTAGCCACGGAGCAACCTTCTTCACCGCGGGACCCAATCACAAAATTGACCACTCCCTGCCTTTGAAGGGTGATCATCCGTTCATCAATACGACGAGTAAGTTGCATGATTTTGTAAGCGCGAATCAGTGTTTCATCGCTTAAGTCATGCTTGAATCCGGAAGGCAGATTTCCTTCCAGATCCAGGTAACTAATGGTTTCAAACTTCATAGCCATCCTTTCTGTGCTTCGCAATATACTCCTTGATGAAAAATTCTCCAGCCTTATAGCTTGATCTCACCAGGGGACCGGAGGCGACCATGAGAAATCCCATGTCCTCCCCAATCAGTTTAAGCTCATCAAATTCTTTTGGTTCTGCGTAACGGATTACGGGCAGATGATTTTCACTAGGCCTTAGATACTGCCCAATGCTTAAAAAGTCAATCCCATGGGAACGCATATCGCGCATAGTGGCAATGACTTCCTGTTTTTCCTCTCCTAGGCCCAGCATTAAGGCTGATTTGGTAAATATCTGAGGATTGATTTCCTTGACTCTTTTTAACTGTGTCAGACTCTGAAAGTAAGTGGCACGACGATCTCTGACCCTAGGAGTCAGTCTCTGTACTGTCTCCAGATTGTGAGAGATTACATCGGGCTTTGAATCTACAATAGTTCTTAAGTTTTCCAGGCTTCCCTGCAAATCACCTATCAAGACTTCAAGGGTGGTCTTTGGACACTCTTCCTTGGTCATCCGAATTGTTTTGGCAAAATGACTGGCCCCATTATCGGGCAAGTCATCCCGATCCACAGAGGTAATTACCACATAGTTGAGATTTAAAGGCTTGAGAAGCCGGGCCGTATGGGCCGGTTCATTATCATCTAGCCATCCAGTGCCCTTGCCAGTTTTGACATTGCAGAATTTGCAGAAGCGGGTGCAGGTATCCCCCATAATCATGATGGTCAAGGTTTTCTGGGACCAGCATTCACCAATATTTGGGCAACGGGCCTCCTGGCATACGGTGGACAGCCCTAGTTCCCTGGTTTTCTCTTTCAGGTAAAAATATCCTTCAGAGGCTGCGGGGCGGACCTTGATCCACTCCGGCTTTTTATCATATTTCTTTTGAGCCTGCATGGTCTTGCCTTGTGGTAGTTTCAAAAACGCTATAGTATCTTGGAACTTGGTACAAAATTCAACAGGATTCGGGTTTTTAGCATGGCATTAGCAATACTGGTACTCTTTTTTTCCTATTCTCTTCCATTTGCAAACGAGGCTCTGATACTTCAGTACCAGAAAACCATACCTTTCAGCTTTGGACTTTATTACGATATGAGTCTTAAAATTCATGCCCTGAAGTATTCGGACGAAAAAATCAGGTCAGAAATTTTTATTACCCAGAGCGGAAAACTTCAGCTAAAACTGGATTTTCGCCGCGCTCAACTTCCCCAGGACAAAAAGGAAGCGGAGCAGTTCATTGAGGATTCCTCAAGAAAAATTCATTCTGAAATGCACAGGTTTGCCATATCACTTTGGAAGGTGTTTCCATCCCTAGTGGATGGGGAGCCCTACATTGAGGAAGATGACTATTTAAAGACTTTTGTTTCCCTGGATGGGAGCTCTATTGGTTTTTCTGATGGAATGCGTTTTTTGTGGCGTAGCCGGGAAAGAGACAACAGGCCAGTCACTAACTCATGGTAGATTTAGGTTGATTTTTGAGTTCTCTGATTGTTTTTAATCGCCATTTTCGCAAAGAGATCGCAAAATTATACTATAAAGTCATTCTATCAAAGGATTTTATGTCATTTTTTGGGCTTGGTCAGATCCCTAAGCCAGCCTAGGGCCTTGTCTTTTACATCCTTTAACTCTTCTTTGGCATCCCTTAAGTTGTCTTTGAGGCCGTCCAATGTTTCGTTTAGCATGCCTGAAATTTCCTTGACGGGATTATAATTTCGTGAACACGATGGGCACAATGTACTTAAAATTCCATTTATGGGTCTGGTTTTTAAGCATTTGTCACAACACTGGCCGCGACATTTCAAACAGATTTCAAAGGCATCTCTGGCCCAGGTTGAGGTGGGGCGGGGAGGGGATTTAACTTGATTGCAGGATGGACAGGGCAAGGCCTGCTCCTCAGAAATCTGAAAGCAGGACTGACACATGGAGTCTTTACCAGAGCGAGTGATCATACAGGCGTGACAGTACCACTCCCGACAGTGACATTGTCTTAGGGAATTCTGGGGCCGATGAGCATCCCGTTTGTGACAGCCACGACAGTACATTGGCTTTTTTGGACTTTGCCGACTCAGTCCCTCCTGGGCACAATGTTTACAAAGAAGCCTGGTTATATCACTGGAGTTCGTGTAACTGGAATCCGCACAAGTGTCACAAACAGGGGAAGCACAGCACAAACAGTCCCGTTCCTGAGATGAGGAAATACCACCGTATCCGCCAGAGTAGGAATACTCCACCGGTCGGTTACAATCAATACAGGGTGCCGGGCCGCTCATAACTTATGATTATAGGTGCTCCAGCACCACTTATGCATTGTTTAACAGAGAAGTTCCGGTTGCCCTCAAGTCGGAAACTGCCTGTTTGACTCTTTCTGCCATGGAAGCTTCGGCCAGCTTAGACCAGGTTCTTGGGTCATAATGCTTTTTAGAGCCTACTTCTCCCTCAATTTTAAGTACCTGATCATAATTTTTGAGAAAAAAGTCAACAACAGGTCTGGTGTAGGCATACTGTGTGTCAGTATCAACATTCATCTTGATTACTCCATATTCCAGGGTTTCGTGGATTTCCTCAATGGAAGATCCGGAGCCGCCGTGGAATACAAGCTGAATTCTGGCATTTTGACCTAGAGCCTGGGTTACTGCTGCTTGACCGTCCCGTAGAATGGAAGGTTTCAGTTTTACATTTCCTGGTTTGTACACACCATGAACATTGCCAAATGTGGCAGCTAACATATAACGGCCAATGGGACCTAAGGCTTTGGCTACCGCCACCATGTCTTCTGGGGTAGTGTAGAGTTTTTCTGCTGGAGCGCCTTCATGGTTGACCCCATCCTCTTCTCCTCCAACAACCCCGGTTTCCACTTCCAGAATGATTTGTGACTTAGCGCATCTTTCCATAAGCATTCTGGACATTTTGATGTTTTCATCCAGGGGTAACTCAGAACCATCAAACATATGTGAGTTGAATAGATTAGGAAGTCCTTTAGCCCTGCGTTTTTCGGTTTCTGCAATCAGGGGAATCAGGAATTTCTCTACCTTGGAGGCCTGGCAGTGATCGGTATGCAAAGCCACCAGTACATTGTATTTTTCGGCCAGGAGGTGTACATGCTGTGCCAGTGAAATTGCTCCTAAAACCATATCCTTCACTGATCCGGAAGCAAACTCGGCCCCTCCAGTGGATACCTGGATGATTCCATCGGATTTGGCATCGGATAATGCTTTCAAAACAGCGTTGGCAGTGGAGGTGGAAGTGACATTGATGGCTGGATAGGCAAACTTGTTTTTGAAGGCGTTATCAAGCATCTGACAATACTGTTCATAATTGGCAACGGGCATTTTTTCTCCTTAGTGCGGATTTTACTAAAGCTATGATACAAATTCTTCAAAGCTCAGGCAATGGTACTCGATATCTCCAAAAATTCTCTGGTACCGTTTGGCAATTTTACCTGTAGGCTCTGGATCTATGACACGAATTCTGGGCTGTTTCACATTGTTGAAGGTGGATCGTTTTAACATGTACAGGATTTTCATATCTATATCTGAAAGTGAGTACCCAATAAATGTGATGCGTTCTGTGTCCCGTAAAAGTTTGGAGGCCTTAATCCACATCAGATTAATGGGGGCAAGTTTGTAATCCTTTTGCCAGGTGGGACTTATCAGAACCCCCCTCAAATAGGTTTGATCATAGGCACAGATTACTGGTTCAGGATCAAAAATTCTACGGATACTAGGTTCGTCGGCATAGCAGTAAAGGGATTCACAGGTAGGGCAATAAAGCCAGTTTACAGATCCGTGCAGTTTAAGGAGTAATGGGGTTTGAGCATTTTCTGTGGTCTGATTCTGATAGTACATACGGGAGAAGCGCATGCCATAGTTGATGTTTTTGTATTCAGAGAGAATGCTCTGATCCAGAAGTACATCGTAATTGACTGTCAAAAATAAAGAATCAGGCCCTGCCATTTTCACAAACTGAGTGAATGTCGGGGAATTTAAGGAAGGGAGTGATTTTTCAAGCATTCTCCATATCAGATAGTTTATATCCGATCGAAGCTCCAGTAATTTTTTGGAATCGTACTTTGCTGAAAAAAACTGTCCGTCAGAAATGGCAGCGTCTACAAAACTCAGAATCTGTTCAAATTTCGGGTACAGGGGAGGGGATAATTTTAGATTGGATCCGAACAGATCTGAAATAAAAAGACGGAGTTGACAAAGCCTGGTTTCCTTTTGCCCTTCTTCATAAAGCCAAGGAATAAACTGTTTGGTCAGGGGAGCACCGGAGCGCATTGATGCTCCTGCTCCCAGAAACCAGGTGTCACGAATACCCATAATCAGGTGTTACTCAAACCTGCCTGCTTTTGAAGCTGACTTAAAAAATCCTCATTGGTCCTGGTGGTTTTTACCTGTTTTTTAAGTAGTTCAATGGCTTCCTGTGCGGATAGATTTTCAAACACTCTTCTTAGAATATTCAATCCTTTTAAGGACTCGGCACTGACAAGCAGTTCATCCCTGCGGGTAGAAGATTTTGTGAGATTGATAGCAGGAAAGACGCGCTTGTTAAACAGGGCCCGATCCAGATGGAGCTCCATGTTGCCTGTGCCTTTGAACTCCTCAAAAATCACATCATCCATCTTGGAGCCAGTATCTACAAGAGCTGTGGCCAAAATTGTCAGCGAGCCTCCAAATTCAATATTTCTGGCAGAACCAAAAAACTTCTTTGGTTTATATAGGGCCAATGGATTTACCCCACCGGAAAGTGTCTGTCCCGAAGAAGGAATGGCAATATTGTAAGCTCTGGCCAGACGGGTGATGGAATCCAGAAGAATGACTACATCCTTACCTTGTTCCACCAGTCGCTTGGCTCTTTCAAGCACAATTTCAGAAACCCGAATATGATTGTTCAGATGCTGATCAAAGGTAGACGCAATAACCTCTCCCTCTACAGAGCGGGTCATGTCGGTTACCTCTTCTGGCCGTTCATCAATCAAGAGAACAAAAAGAGTCAAATCTGGATGATTGGAAGTCAAAGCATTGGCAATCTGTTTCAAGAGGGTAGTTTTACCGGCCTTGGGAGGGGCAACAATAAGACCTCTTTGTCCTCGGCCAATTGGTGTGATCAAATCAACGATACGAACAGAAGGATCCTTGGCATCGGACTGAAGATTAAACTTCTGATTGGGATATAGAGGCACAAGACTGTCAAAGGCTACAATTTTTCGTGCTTCATCAGGATCACAGTCATTGATACATTCAACCCTTAAAAGTGCCTGATAACTTTCATTGTCTTTTGGGGCTCTGGTCTGGCCTACAATATGATCCCCGGTGCGTAAACCCAGTTTTTTAATTTGTGGGGCCGAAACATAAACATCATTCTGGTCCATGTTGCCTAACTGGTCTCGCACAAATCCATACCCATCAGGCAAAACTTCCAGAATGCCCTTGCAAACACCAAGACCCTGTCCTTCCTGCTGCACCATGGCAGAAAAAACATCATAAGTAACCTCGGAAAAGGTTTTGGAAGCAAGGTTGGGAATGTTTAAATCAACGGCTGTATTACGAATCGACTCTTCTGGTTCCTTTAAAAGATCCAGATATTTGGTTCTTAAGGGGCGGGATTTCTCAAACTGGGGCTGGCGATTGTTCTGGTGGCGATGATTCTGATGCCGTGGATTATTTTGCCCCTGCTGCCCACCTTGAGAATACCTCTCTCCCTGCCTTCTAGGATTCTGGTGATGTCTTTGCTGATGGAACTGGTGAGGTCTCTGTTCTCTTGTAGAATTGTCTCTTAATTCTTTGCCATTCTCAGAAGCCGAGGCATCGTTTTGATTGTGATTCTCACCTGTTGGCTGGATCTGTGTCTGTGCCTGAGTTTGGGTCTGGGGTTCAGGCTGTGATGATAATGAAATTTCTTCTACCTGCTGTTTTTTGCGGGAAGGCTCATGGGACGAAGATTGATGGTTGGTCTCTGAGGCACTGCCTGTGTTTTCAGTCTGTGATTCTGCTGAAGATTTTCGGTTAGTCCTGCGTTTGGGAGCTGCTTTTTCAGTAGGTTCCTGCTCCTTTGGCTGCGCGCCATCTGGGCTGGCTTCAGCTGAAGGTGTCTTTCTGGTTATTTTGCGTTTTGGTTTGGATTCAGAGGCAGGGGCTTCTACAGGTACTTCGTTTTCCATGTTTCCTTCCTGGGGGATTGAATAGACGGGGACAAAGTTGCCTTTGTCCCCGCCAGAATTAATTGGACAGTGAAGAGGAGCTTAAATCAGTGAATGGAAAACCATGAGCTTCAGCAACTGGTTTGCATGTCAGTTTTCCATCAAAGGTGTTTAATCCGTTGCGCAGGTGTTTACTGCGATCAATTGCTAAAACCCCGTCCCGTGCCAGTTGTTCCACAAAAGGGAGGGTGGCATTGGTGAGTGCATGGGTACTGGTCAGGGGAACTGCTCCAGGCATATTTGCTACACAATAATGAACAATTCCGTCCACTTCGTAGGTGGGATTGTCATGAGTCGTTGGTTTTGTTGTTTCAAAACAGCCGCCCTGATCTACGGCCACATCACACAATACGGATTTAGGCTTCATGGAGGATAACATGTCTCTAGTAATCAGCCAGGGAGCCTTTTTACCCGGAACCAGAACAGCCCCGATAACCAGATCCGCTTCGCGAATCTGCTCCAGGATGTTTCCGCGATTCGACATCATGGTTTTTAAACGGCCGTGAGTCACCTCGCTCAAATAGCGCATTCTATCCACATTGACATCCATAATAGTGACATCAGCACCCAGGCCAATCGCCATTTGTGCGGAATTAAAACCTACAATACCGCCACCAATTACGACTACCTTGGCTGGAAGCACTCCAGGAACACCGCCCATCAGAATGCCACGGCCACCATTGGCTTTTTGCAACAGGGTTGCACCAATCTGTGTAGCAAGCCTGCCGGCAATTTCGGACATTGGATTTAAAAGAGGCAATCCGCCCTTCTCATCAGTAACGGTCTCATAGGCAACCCCGGTTACCTTTTTCTCCATGAGAACCTCGGTCAGCTTTTTATCAGCGGCAAGATGGAGATATGTAAAAAGAAGGAGTCCTGGACGCAACAGTGAGTATTCTGGCTCAATCGGCTCTTTCACCTTGACGATCATCTGAGCCTGTGAGTATACATCCTGGATAGTGGGAAGCAATTTTGCCCCGGCTTTCTGATACTGCTCGTCGGTAAATCCAGAACCAGTACCAGCTCCTGCCTGAACCAAAAGGGTATGTCCCTGATGGATTAATACCTCGACCTTGTTTGGTGTCAGGCCGACTCGATTCTCGTTATTTTTGATTTCCTTTGGTACGCCGATAATCATTGGCTATCCTTTCCACACTGAGTTGGCGGGCAAGTTCTCCTGGCTGAGATACAGAACCACCCTGATTTGGGGTCAGTGCTGAGCCACGGTGCTGGGCCGCTATCAGATCTTTCATCTGGTTGTACATTTGTTCTGCCAGTCCAAACTGTCCGTTGCGAGAAAGCTCTTTTGCTCTTTCGTCAATTAACATGTCCTTGAACATCTTCTGGTAGTCTCCACCGTCCAAAAGGGCGCTTTCACCAAGATTTTTATGCATTTCCTTCAACATCATGTTGACAAAAATCTGCTCAAAATCTTCGGTAGCTTTTTTTAAGCGTTTCAGTTCTTTGTCCAAAGCCGGGTTTTCCGTCACAGGAGAAGATTTGATTTTTTCCATAAAATTGGTACTGGGGGAAGAGGTTGCCAGGTGAACTGGGCACGGGGTCACTATATCAGAACCCCCAACAACCTGTAAATACATGAATTGACCATGACAAACAAAAGAATCCAGCTTTACAAATACCATGAATAGCTGACTTTCGTCAAAACAATTACAAAAGTATCGGGAAATCAAACATATTTGTTTACAAGTATTTTTTACATTTTTATAATGACTGCATGAACGAGACCGAAGTACCCCAGCAGAAGTCCACAACTCAGTGGATGAGCTTCCTTTTTGGTTACATCGCCAGAAATGCCGATTTGATGGTTGCATTGGCCGTTGTGGGTGTTGTGGTCATGATGGTGATTCCGCTCCCATCATTCCTTCTGGACTTGTTAATGAGTATCAATCTGGCCGTTTCTCTGGTCCTGGTTATTACAGCTACATATATAGATGATCCTTTGGAATTTTCTGTTTTCCCGTCTCTTCTTTTGATAACCACCCTGTTTCGTCTGGCACTCAATGTCTCAAGCACCAGGTTGATTCTTCTGGAGGGTGCGGCGTTTGACGGTGAGGTTGTCCGCGCTTTTGGAAATTTTGTGGTCGGTGGCAATTATGTGGTGGGGCTTATTATCTTCATCATTCTGGTAATTGTGCAGTTCATGGTAATTACCAAGGGCTCGGAGAGGGTTGCGGAAGTTGCGGCCCGATTTACATTGGATGCCATGCCCGGAAAGCAGATGGCCATTGATGCGGATCTGGGGGCCGGCCTGATTGATGAAACCACAGCCAGATCCAGGCGCGAGAAGATTCAGAAAACAGCCGACTTTTACGGGTCTATGGATGGTGCTTCCAAGTTCGTTAAAGGAGATACTGTCGCAGGTATTATCATCACCGTGATCAATATCATTGGGGGCATGATTATCGGGTATTTTTCAGGGGCTTTCAGAACTCTTGCAGATATTGCATCAACCTACACGATTTTAACGGTAGGAGATGGACTGGTTTCCATTATTCCATCCCTTCTGATTTCTGTGGCAACTGGTATTATTGTCACCCGCTCAGCCAGTGAAAAAAATCTGGGTGGGGATTTGATGGATCAGATTCTTTCCCGTCCCAAGGCTATTTTGATTGGAGCCTGTGTCTTTTTACTTTTTGCCATGGTTCCTGGTCTACCCAAGGTGCCATTTATTCTGATTTCACTTTTATTGTTTGGGGTTGCCTGGGTATTGTTTTCTGATGCTGCTGAGGCCGAGGCTTTGGCTTTGGAGGCTAGTGGTGGAGCGGCACCATCTGGCCGGTCAGGATCCGCCTCTGCACAAGGCTCACCAGCTTCAGCTGCACAGGCGGAGGCCGAACCGAGCCAGCCTGAGGATGTGTCCACTCTTCTTCAGGTTGATACTCTGGAGCTCGAAATTGGTTATGCACTGATTCCCATGGCAGATCCGAATCAGGGAGGCGATCTTTTAAGCAGAATCAAGGCAATCCGCAGGCAAATGGCACAGGATCTTGGTCTTGTTATACCAGCCATCAGAATTCGGGACAACCTGTTATTGTCACCAAATAATTACAGCATCAAGCTGAAGGGGATTGAGATTGGTAAGGCTGAGGTTTTTCCAGATATGTTTTTAGCTATGGATCCAGGTATGGTGGTGGAAAAAGTTCCGGGAAATCCAACCAAGGAGCCAGCATTTAATCTCGACGCTATCTGGATTGAGGAAGAGCTGAGGGAAAAGGCTGAAATAAATGGGTATACTGTGGTGGACGCTCCTTCAGTGGTTGCGACTCATATAACTGAGCTTATCAAACGCCACTCCAGTGAAATTCTAGGTCGTCAGGAAACTTCGGCCCTGATCGATAAATTGAGGGAGAAATACCCGGCCGTTGTAGATGCAGTTATTGGCGACAAGCCGGCACAGCAGCTAGGACTGGTTCAGAAGGTACTACAGATGCTTTTGCGGGAAGGGGTTTCAATTCGTAATCTGAGTACTATTATTGAAGTTATAGCCGATTCCAGCGGTCATGTAAAAAACCTTGAGGATTTGACGGAGCTTGTCCGCCAGGGGCTGGCTCGGCAGATTACTCATGAATATGTTCTGGATGGGGTGCTTAGCGTTTTGACTCTTGAGCCTAATCTTGAGCATAAACTGGCAGAAGCTGTGCAAAAGGCAGGTTCAATTCATCAGGCTATGGATCCGGATGGCTGGCAGAGACTGTTTGACAATCTCAATTCAGAGGTAGAGCAGGTTTTGATTAAAGGTCTGAGTCCGGTGCTTGTGTGTTCCCCTGTGATCCGCTACTCATTTAAAAAGGTTGTGGAAAGGGTTTCTCCCCAGCTCGTGGTCCTGAGTTATCAGGAAATTGTAATTGATGTACAGATCGATAACATCGGAACCATAAGTGCAGATTAATACTATGGAATTAAATAAGGCCAGCAGGTTTATTGCAGTTGGATCCGGAAAGGGCGGAGTCGGCAAAACGACCATAACAGTAAATCTTTGTCTTGAACTGTCCCGACTAGGGCAGAAGGTTCTGGTGATTGACGGGGATCTTGGTCTGGCTAATGTCTGCATCAGCCTGGGGCTTGATCCAGAATTTACTCTGGAGCATTATTTTTCCAACCAAAGACGGCTTGAGGAGATTGTAATCCGTGGGGCCTACGGGCTTGAAATTCTTCCAGGCACATCCGGCTCACATCACCTGACTCAGCTCAGTGAGGAACAGAAGCACAATTTTATTCTTGATCTTCAGGCCTTAGGCAAGGATCGGGACTATGTTTTTGTAGATATGGCAGCAGGACTAGGCAGTCAGGTCACATTTTTTTCCAGGTTATGCCCGGAACTGATTTTGGTGACCACACCTGAGCCTACAGCTATGGGAGATGCCTATGGTCTTTTTAAGGTTTTGCAGGAAGCCTCTTTAAAGCCCCAGGTCTGGCTGATTGTGAATAGGGCACATTCTGCATGGGAGGCTAGAAGTGTGGAGAACAAACTGAGAATGGCCGTTCGAAAGTTTCTTGGTTCGCATCTGGACTACCTGGGATATTTGCCCCAGGATCAGGCTGTAATGGATTCCTCACGAAAACAGAAGCCTTTTGTTTATGAATTTCCTAATGCCAAGGCATCACAAAATCTGTTTACAGTGCTTTATCGACTGGAAGGCAACGAGTTAGCTGCAAGCCGTAATGAAGGTTTGTGGGATAAAGTCTTACAATTTATTCACTCCTGAGTATATTATGAACATTGCAATGGAACTATCAATGAACCAACTTTCAGAAACTCTGAGTCAGCCTGTTTCCGATCGCTGCCTAACTTTGGCTGTGACATCGGGAAAAGGTGGAGTCGGAAAGTCTAATCTGGTTGTGAATCTTGCTCTTCATCTGGCCAATGCGGGTAAAAAGGTAATTGTATTGGATGCGGATCTTGGTCTTGCTAACCTTGATGTGCTTTTTGGAGTCAGACCTCAACATACCCTGCATCATGTTCTGAGTGGCAGAAAGAAGTTATTGGAAGTGGTATTGCCTGTGGGCAAAAATCTCCGTCTGATTGCTGGTGGGTCTGGAATTGCCAATTTAGCTGATTTGAGCCAGGATATGCGGGATTCATTTCTGGAATCCCTGGCCCATATCCGGCAATATGCAGATGTGCTTTTGATTGATACGGGAGCTGGACTATCCTCGAATGTGATTGGATTTTTACACTACGCAGATGAGGTTCTACTGGTTTCTACTCCAGAGCCAACCGCAATGGCAGACGCTTATGGGGTGATAAAAACTCTGGCAAACTCAAACCATGATTTCCCCAAGGTTTCCATAGTTGTAAACCGGGCCGCATCGGCCACTGAGGGGTATGGGGTTTCTAACCGTCTGATTGCCGTGTCACGGCAGTTTCTCAAGGTTGAAGTCAATTATAAGGGATTTATTTTGGAGGACGAGGCCGTGTCAAAGTCAGTGCGCTCCCAGAAGCCATTTGTGACTATGTATCCCGACTGCAAAGCCAGCCATTGTATTTCGCGGCTGGTTGAGAGCTGGACGGGAGTGCTTCCTAAGCGCAGTGTAAAACAAGGTAGTGGATTTTTGGACACCCTGATTGGGTTGGTTACGGGGAAAAGGTAGTATGACGACTCGACTGGAGAAGAAAAAGAAGTACATCGCTGAGTCCCTTGAGATGGCCATGTTAGAGTTCAGAAGGGATCTGGGAGAAGCCGGAATCATTGAGAGTATCAATGAAGTCAAGGAAGGCGGAATCCTGGGTTTTTTTGCACACAGAAAATTTGTGATTGTGGCTGGGCTGCCTGAAGAAAAATCCAAGACAAATCAGGAGTCAGCGTCTCAGGGCGATGGTAAGGTTTTTCTGGAGAGTCTTTTGTCAGCAAATCCAGGCCTGAAACCAACCGGCGGTTATTCCATTTCGGCTAAAAATGGTGTTGATAACGAAAAGCTCAAAGATATTTTAAACGGATTAAAAAACGAGGCTTTAAAGAAGAATGCAACGGCTACAGCCGCAGTGAATATAGGTTCAAGTCCTGCGGTTGCGACACAGAATTACAAGTATGTAAATGGGTTGAGCCGTAAACCTCTAACCAACAAAGATTCAGGTGTTGCCGAGTCCCTTACTCAGGAAAGACAAACGGCTTTGGACAAAACTATTGAAGCCGTCAGAAATGGCACTAAACTACCGTCTAACACAAAAAAGGCTGTAACTGCTCCTCCTCCAAAATTGACCCCACAGGTTAAAGCCCCAGTAGTTGAGGCTAACGAGGATTTGAGGACTGAGGTGTTGAAGATGCGGGAGGCCATCTCGGATCTTTCATTAAAGATGCAGACCATTCATGTGGTTCAGGCAGCCAGCACTGTTCCTGAAGTGTCTGTAAAAGCACCAGTAGAGACTAAAGAGGAAAAAAACTTTAAGGCCTTGGCTGTGAAACTTCGGGAATATGATTTTGACGAGGCAGTAATTGAAACCTATGTGCATGATTTGAAAAATCATGCCTTTGATTCTGCTTCGGATTTTGAGTCCTTGCAAACGGTTCTCAAAAATCGGGTTATGAAGACATTAAATATCAAGGATTCAATATTTGATGAGTTGTCCCGCAACCGGAAGCGGCCCAGGGTTATGGTGTTTGTCGGCCCTACCGGAGTAGGTAAAACCACCACTATTGCCAAACTTGCCGAAGGTCTTCACAGTTGTGGACATAAGGTTGCATTAATTACCCTGGACACATACAAGGTAGGGGCCTTGGATCAGATGCGGGAATATGCAGGACTTTTGGATATTCCTCTTGAGGTTGTCTGGCTGCCTGAAGATATTCAGACCACTCTGGATTTGCATTCCGACAAGGATGTATTGCTTATAGATACGATGGGTCGCACTCAAAGGGATGTGGCCTTCACCGATTTGAAACTTTTTTTGAAGGACAGATTTCGTGAGCTGGAAGTAGAAACACATTTATGTCTGGCGGCCAACACCAAACATAGGGATATGGTGGAATCTATCCGTGCTTTTAATCATTTGAATGTAGACTGCCTATTGTTTACCAAACTGGATGAGACATTTAGCTTTGGACCGATTTTGAGCGTGCTTCAAAGATCCACCAAAAAAATATCCTACATTACCAACGGTCAGGCAGTGCCAGGCAACTATAAGGTAATTGATCGGGATTTTTTAGCCTCCCTGATGTTTCGTCGCTCTTTGTGAGGAATCATGACAAATAAGATTGTGATTATGGCCGGGGGCTCAGGCACCCGGTTTTTTCCATTAAGTACTGAAGCAATGCCTAAGCAGTTTTTACCACTTTTTTCGGATAAACCCATGATTGTGGAAACCGTAGAACGGGTATTGCCTCTGGTTTCCTACAATGATATTTATGTGTCTACTGGCCTTAAGTTAAAATCTTTGGTAGAGCAGAATTTGCCCCGGATTCCAAAAAATAATCTGATTCTTGAGCCTGTTGGCAGAAATACTGCTCCGGCATTGGGTCTGGTATGTTTAAAGGCATTGCATGATGATCCGGATGCTCTGATTCTGTCTTTACACTCGGATCACCTGATTCGTAATGAATCCCGATTTTTGCGGGTTTTACAGGCTGCGATTGTCGAGGCTTCCCAGTATAGGATTGTAACTTTAGGGATCGAACCTCAGTACCCTGAAACCGGCTACGGGTATATTGAATTAGGTAGTGAGCGGGCAGTCAGTGAGCAGGGGTTTTCCATATTTTCTGTTTCCAGTTTTAAGGAAAAACCTGATTTGGAAACCGCAAAGCATTATCTTCAGACCAAGAGGTTTATGTGGAATGCCGGAATGTTTGTTTTTCGGGCTGATTTTATGTTGTCCGAGATAAAAAAATATGCCCCGGATTTACATTGTGGGCTTATGGAGCTATCTCCTTATATTGAGAATATGGAAAGCGATGAGTTTGTGAGTAGATTTATAAATCTACCCTCAGTTTCCATTGATGTAGCAATTCTTGAGAAGTCAGATGCAGTGAGTGTGATTCCCTGTGATATTGGCTGGTCCGATGTTGGAAGTTTTTTGTCCCTCTATGAGCTTGCAGACAAGGATTCGGACGGGAATGCCTGTATTGGGGCCATATTTAATGGCCTCAATAGCCAGAATAATCTTCTGGTGCAAACCTCAGGCTCAGGCAAAAGAATTGGACTGTTAGGTGTTCATGATCTGATGGTAGTCGATACTGAGGATTTTCTTTTGATCGGTAATCTGTCTCAATGCCAGAAAGTAAAAGAACTGATCCCAAAATAGGTCCAAATTCGTACATAAAGTTGTTATTTTTGTAATTTTTTGTATGAGTTTGGCCGATAATTTATGAGTAGTTACTCAGATTGGGAAAGGGAGACTGAAAAATGGCAGAGGTTTTATTAAGAGAGCTGGATCCGTTATTTGAAGACCGTCAATCCATCAAGGAATTTAAGGAAAAAGGCAAAACGATTTCCAGTGAGGCATTGGCAATTGCCATTCGTGAACTTCAAAAAAAACCAGATATTGAAAAATCTTCAGTACTGAATACCATTTTAAATGAATCTGAGGATGAGGCTGTGAAAAAAGCAGCTATCCAGGAACTAGTCAGAATGAAGTCGAGTGAGTTGACAGATATTTTGGCAACCTACCTCAGAAAAAACCAGACCAATAGCCCAGCCAAAGTAGAAGCAATTCGGGCCCTGGGCAAAGCGGCCATCAAACGCTATCTTGATCGCAAATAAGCTGGTTTTCCTCCGGCAAGCCAAGAGGCCGCACCTTTGTTTTACCCAAATACTTGTGCGGCTTTTTGCATTTTCTGGCCAACCGTATTCATCCAAAGTCCGCCAAAATTTCACGATACCAAGTTGGTAATTTCCCTTATTGTTTGCCAAATCCCAGGAAATTTAATTCGGCAGTTTTTATGATGTCAATTCGGGGAGTAACAAGTAAGTACGGATGAGCTTTTAGGAGTCAAAACAGAAGCTTCTCAAGAAGATGAAAAGGCTAGTCTGAAAATTTACCGCAGGTTACGAAAAATTGAAGAGCTCCCTGCAGCAAGGCAAAGAACCGTTCTACAATCCTTGGATATGATGCTTAAGGCCGCAGAAACTACCCCGGTTGAGCAGAGCTGAGTTTTACGACCTCAATTTGGAGAGTAACCTGCAACAATTCAAGATGGAATCGATAAACCCCAAATAACATAAGGTTCACCAGGGACATGGAGTAGCATTGCTTCCGGTCCAATATATGCTTCGTCTCGCATGTCTACACGAAGCACTACATTATTTTCGAATTTAATCGTAACCGTTTCATCACCATCGTCCACATGAGTAACAATTTTACCAATTAACTGCTGTATGTCATTCACAGGGAACCCCAGCAACTCGGAGCTATTATAAATAGCAAGGCCAATCCCGTTTTCAAAGCTTATCCATCCACCATGCTGCTCGTATGGTAAGACATCTAAAACCTTCAGTCCACAAATCACGCTAAGTGTCGGTACTTTCATTACTGTAGCCTCGCTTATTTAATGGGGAAGTGATTCAGAGAGTTTGGCAAGGTCTTGCCGGTGTATGGGTCTACCCCCTGTCCACTCGCATTATCGTACTTGAAGTACCCATTTGGGTAGCCTGGACTTCTACCCGATGCTGGGGTTGGGTTCATTAACCTCATGGTTGACACCTGCCCATTCTTACCACCAGAACCTCCAGTGAAGGCAAACCCCGTTTGTTTTCCCGGCTTATTAAATGTGGGGGTTGGACCAGTCGCACCTTTTGGTACGGGGAAGGCGGTTCCATTGGGTGAGATTATAAAATCGGGGGAATGACTTGCAACAGGTAGACTATTAGCTTCACACTTTGGCGGAGACAGGGTTGACTGAAGTGGGGGAGTTGGTTGGGTGCGGTTTTGGGCATATTTAAAGCCTCTGGATCCAAATGCGCCTCCTCCAACAGCTCCTCCTACCAAAGAACCTAAAAACTGATCCTGATCATCACCTGCCATCTGCTCAAACGCTCCAGATGAAAAGGTGTCATAGATGTTGTAGCCAGAATAGGCAGCTAATCCTACTGCTGCCGCTACTGTGCCACCGGCAACCCAGCCAACGGGACTTGCTAAACCTGCCCCAATAGCAAAGCCAAGGGCTCCACCAACGGCAGCACCCTGTGTATAACCCTTAAATGTACTCCAAGCGTCAAACCCTGCGGGGTCCACATAATTCACCGGGTCCCCACCTACATACCCATACCAGTGGTATCCATCTCTTAGTGGGTCTTCTTGTATAAAAACGGTAAGCACCGATGCAAAATCTCTGGGATTTTGCCTTGAGACTCGGCATGAATCCTCATGTTTTGGGGATTGGTCCGGGCTTAAATCTCTAAGGAAATAATTTTTTGCCCCAGACGGCATATTTTGAAGAAAAGCGGCATCTGAGGCCGGTATGCCAAAAAAGAAGGAGGCCAAAAGTAAAAGGCAGAATAGCCAAGTATTGGGAATGGGAATCATTTTAAGCATTGATCCTTAGGATACCACCAGAATGAAATCCTCTGGTATGGCAAAAAGCTCATTTTTACTCATCCAAGGCAATCTCCGCCTGGCTACGGCAGATAACATAATCCCCGGACATTATGGTTAACTGCCCCGCCCCCGGGTAACTCCCAAAGCTTTTGCGGCTAGGGAAAAGAATCTGAATCTATTTTCACAAGCCCTGCCCAATAAAGAATCCGGGGGCGGGGTGCCCCTTGCCAGGCTGTGCAGAAAGGTTCTACACAGTTTGCCTTTTTTCTCTGACCCCGAAGAACCAGGCTTTTGGTAAATAGGGTTCTGGATTTCATGCCAGAATACTGGATCGAAGTTCAGAAGTTTGGATCGAGGTCTAACATATTGAAAGGCCAGCTTTTTGGTGTAAAACCATACCAAAAGCCAAGCCATTGCAAAAAGCTGGCCAGGAATGGCGTTTGGTGGGGTTGGTGGGCTTAGGCTTCTACTGCCTGTTTACCTTTTTGGCCAGTTCTTCAATATGGCTTTTTTCAAGCCCAGTTGCTGCGATGATGGTATCTATGGGCATATTCATGGAAAGCATCTGGAAGGCCACTGTTTCCAGTGCCTGAATCCTTCCACGGCCTTCTCCTCGTTTCTCTCCCCGTTTTTCCCCGATCTGAATGCCCCGCTGCTCCCCAACTTGTATACCCTCCTGCAAGCCCTCTTGTCTGGCCTCATCAGTAATACTGTTAAAATCCAGTTGGGACTTGTGGCGCAGATCAATTAAGTGTTTGGTTTCCTCATCACTGTTGGCTTCCTTGATCAGATTAAAGGCTTTCATAATGACTTCCTCCTTATCCATTTCCTTGGGAACTGAGTCTGTATCCAGGTGCACATTCTGACAACTTCGGTCCACGATTCTGGTAAACCTCGGTCCAGAATTT
>JACFNL010000058.1 GCA_019454875.1 Candidatus Cloacimonadota bacterium
AGAAAAAACGAGGCTGAAATTCTTGATTTGATTGCTCAGGCTGATCAGACCAAGGACTTTTTAATGCTCATGCAATACCCATCGCTGTTTTCTTACTGCGTCAAAGAAATTGGGCTAACTGATGCTGAAGCCTATAATTTTCTGGCCCTGTATAAAAAGTCCAAAGAGATTCCAGCACTGACGGAGGCAATTCAGTCCTTGGCTGTATCGGTAAGTAAATTGAGGCATATCTGCCCGGTGATTAATCTGGAGAATCAAACGCTCTGGATTGAAAAGGCCAAATCAGAAACCAACAAAAAACTGATTGATGAGGTAGCTAAAGTTTCCCCATACACCAAAAAGAGAGAAGTTGTTAAACCTGCCGGGGAGGGCATGAAACGCTTGTCTTTAGATGTTTCACCAGAACTGATGGAAACCCTTGTAAGGCTTCAGGAAGTGTTAAAACTGGATAATTTGACCCAGGTAATTGAAGTGGCAGCCCAAGAAACCCTGGAAAGAAAGGATCCAATCAAGAAAGCAGAAAGGGCCGAGGCCAGGGTTAAAAAGAAAGAAGCTTTGGAGCAACGCAATGAAGCAGGAAAAACGAGTGTCAAAGATACAGAGGAATTTTATTGTGATTCTCAAAGCTCAGTTCAAAAAACAAAGGATTCAGAGGCTGAGCCTGTCGTAAGACAGACACGAAAAGCCCTGCCCAAAGCAATTGTTCATGCCGTGAATCGAAGGGATCGGGGGCAGTGTTGTTATTATGGGATGAGAAACAACCGTTGTGATTCAAGATATAGAGTCGAAATTCATCACATTGAGCCAATAAGCTGGGGTGGTAAGGATACAATTGAGAATTTAGTTACGCTTTGCCACGATCACCACAAATTGATTCATGAGTCGTTTTTTTTTCAGGATAGAAACTGGATTCAAATAGCTGGTGCTTAGGTGGTGTTTAAGAAGAAACTTGTGGGAATCTAGTTCGTGCTGCCTGCCTGTTTGCCAGCAAGGAGCTGTTCCCAGAGGCGTTTGGTCATCTGGGGAATTCGTTTGATGATTTGGGTGCTTAGGTCCTGCTGCATGCTGGTTTTGGATTGCAGGACGGACTCGTGAGCAATGTCGGTGTCACGGATTCGTGAGTTGGCACTGGTAATGTTTAGGGCTGTTTGTTGCAGGGACTGGGAAATGTGCTGCATGCGATTTTCAAACGCGCCTAGTTTGGCTTGAGTTGCCATTACCAGGGTGCTGGCAGCATCGAGTTTTTGCAGGGCATCGGTGGCCTGTTTGACAGTGCCAATCTGTAGATTTTTGACACCAAGCGAAGCTGATTCCATGTTGCCGATTCCTATTTTTATTTGTTGGGACTGATTGGCTCCTACCTGAAACACCTGTCTTGATTCCTGCATATTGATGCTGTAGGAATCGTATCCTGATCCAGAGTATTTGATAAAACCAGTTTCAGGATTGGGTGAGACAGAAAAGGATGCTCTGTTTCCTAGTTCACGGGAGCGAATGGTGATCTCGGGGATATCACGGTCCAATTCATAGGTGAGGTTTGCCGGAGTCAGTTTGGTTTTTAAGGTTTCTTCCAGCTCATCCATGGTCAGCCCAACAATGACCCCATCCGGTGGTAAGGCTTTAATCAGGGATATTCTGAGGCTAGCACCAGTGGGCAGCTGTACATCAAATTCTGTGTTTTCCGTCTTTTTTAGGACGGTGATAGGTACAGGGGTGAGTTTTGCATAGGCAGAAACACCACCGGTCCCAGAAAGAGACTTGATACTAACAGTATCTGAGTTGTGAGCCAGGGCTGTTTTTGAATCCATAAGGGCTTCAAGGCCCAGATCACGCATGATGGTTGTTGCACCAAATGTCAGACCAGCGGCACCAGCTGGAGCACTTTCAACCGCCCGATTGACAGTGTATCCGGCTGGAGTCATACGGGCATGCTGGGTGTACTGGGGATCGGTCCAGTTGGGACTTTCTCCATCATCATGGTATATATCTCCGTTGCCAGCCGGCCTTCTTGGGGCCGTAAACCCGGGGGCGGCAGGTGAGTTTGCTCCGTAGCCAGCTTCACCCTGAAAGGTATTGTAACTGCCGTTTAACCCAAGCCCATTGCCTATGGCTGTAGCATCAGCAGGAGCTGGTCCGGTGATCTGCCATAAAAACTGTGTATTTGAACCAGAGTCAAGGCTCTGCAATCGCAAGCGGGCACCAGTATTCATGCCTAAAGCAGCCGAGCCTTCGTTTAATCCCTCGGGGGCAGGATTGTCAATAGTCATACTGAAGTTATAGGCAGCTAAATTGGGTCCTCGGGGATCTGGAGTTATCTCAAGATTTCCTCCGTTGTTACTAAGAGTCAATTGGGTTGGGCTCAAATCTATACTTGTGAAATCAAAGGTACTCAGATCCGTTCCAGCCGGAATAACTACATTGATTACCTCATTAAATCCCGGAAAGGTCTCCCGAAAGCTAAGGTTTAAATCCATAGGTAAGGGCTGATTGGATAAAACACCAGTGTTTACAGGATTTACTGTTCCGTTGAGGGCATTGGTAGTGACATAGGATGCCTGAACTCTGGCAGAGCCGCGATTGGCATTGATGTAGCTGACAATATCCGTGCCACCAAAAGCACTGTCACTGGAAAGGCTGGCCCCGGCTGGAAATGGGATATGAACTTCATTCCCGCTACCATCCACAATTCTGAAGTTAAAGGCATCGGGGGTCAATTGGTCAAGGCCACTAAGCCTTGAGGTAGCGGTTACCGTTCTGAGGGTAGAACCAGCACCGGACACTCCTCCGCTGGCAATCCCTAAAACAGAACTGGCTGTGGCATTGACATTATAGATGGAGATTCTGGATGATGTTCCCACGGCATTATCCTGAAGTGCCAGCATAAAGTCACCGGCACCTTCACGATACAGGGAATTGTTTCTGGTTTGAGTTCCAGAGGAATTCTGACCGTCATAGTCATCACGGAATTTGGCAATGATTCTTGGCCTTTGAGCTGCGGGCAATGCCTGAATCTGTGAATTGATCAAATCCTCAAGTTCGTTTAAGCCATAGGTTCCGGCCGCGACCGAGATATTGGCCTCCAGAGTCTGGTTTGCTCCGGTATTCTGCCGATTGCGGTCCACTGCCGTGAAGGATAGCAGCGAGGGGATCTCAATCATTTTTTCAGGAACATGAATGTCCATCTGAAAGCGGGTATCCGTACCAATTTCAGTGGAATAGACCTGGAAGGTTCCATTGCCTAATCGGTCATATACTGACAGTTTGAGGCCGGCTGCCCGCAAGGCATCATTGGTGGTACTTAAAAGATCATTGTAGGTAATTGGCCCGGCAGGAATCAGTGGTGAGTTGATTAGTGAACCACCATCCTGATCATAAAACCGGAACTGAAAAGGAACTGGAACATCATAGACAGGTGCTATCGGGGTAGTTCCAACCATCGCTCCTTCAGTTCCCCCGCTGCCTGTTACATAAAACTCAGTGGGTGGCTCAATGTCGGAACTGAACAGGGCGGCTCCCGCCTTATTGGTTTTAATGTCAAGCAGGGAGGATTCCCCGGATTCAGAAGCCACAAAATAAACCTGGTTTCCTACAATGGATATATTCATACCCAAATTAGGGGCCGTAGCCTGGATCTGGGTTTCAAGCTGCTGCACAATATCTGCAAACGAGAGATTTGGATTGGGCTCAATCACGATCACAGCTTTGCCGGCATTGGGGGCCGAGGTAAATTGTCCTGCCTGTCTAGGGGCATAGGCAGCATGGGAATTTGTGGATGTAATCGAAATTATTATCGGTTCGTCTCCCAGTTTTGTATGGGCGATCGTCAGTTTGGCCTCGGCTGGCATGGGTGGGGGAAATTCCAGTTTAATTCCAGGGATGGGGAGAGCAGAATTCCCGGAACTTAAGTCAGCCCCAACCACCTGCCCATTCTGGCTGGCAATCACATGAAATGAGGGTTGAACTGCGGGTTCGCTCACTTCCATGCCTAAGGAGTTTTTCCAGTTTTCAGGCATCAGAAAATGTAGCTGCCCCTGGTTTCCCGATAAGCCAGCCTTGTATTCAAACTGTCCCGTTTCTGGTTTATAGCGAAACGAGGCCTCAGTCATGCCTAATCCACCTAAGGCAGGGGGTCTGGTAATAGCCTGTTCCATGGCCTGGGCAAACTCGCTGTTTGTCATGGACGAGGAGGCAGCCACCACTACTTTGCCGCTGCTGCTCTGAATTTCGATGTTCACCTCACCAAAGGCTAAAAAATCGTCAAACAGAGAAGAATCCTTCAAACGATCCGTAGCACCTGCTGGCTCAAAATTAAACTTGGACAGCTGTACGGCACTTTTTTGGATCTCAGCTTTTCCGTAAGAATTGTGCAGGATTTTGACATCATAGTTTCCATTGCCAAGGGGTTCAAATTTTTCATCCACCTGATACATTTTCATGTCTTTAGGGGAAGCACTCAGACGGGAACTGGCGGTTCCATCCAAAAGTTTTTTCTGATTAAACTCCGTGCCCAAGGCAATTTTATCGATTTCATTAATCAGCTGATCGACTTCCTTTTGAATTTCCAGTCTGTCTGACTGGTTCATGGCATCATTCTGGGCCTGAATACTCAATTCCCGCATTCTTAAAAGTAAGGATTGGGTTTCCTGAAGCGCGCCCCCAGCAGTCTGGGACATGGACATGGCATTTTGAACATTGGACATGGCCCGGTTCAGACCACGGATCTGATTTCTTAGCCTTTCGGATACAGTGAGTCCCGAAGCATCATCAGCACCGCTTTGTACTCTGATTCCGCTAGACAGACGGGACAGGGAGGTATCCAGGATTCTGGCATGCTGCATGGCATGATAACTGGCAGTGGCTGGATTGATACCTGATGTTGCGGACATTCAAATTTGTTTGATTTTGGTTAAGTTTTGTCAAACATTACCTGATTTGCCGGGTGGATGCAAGACAATCTCCAAATTATTTTGATAATTGCATTTCCTGGGCTGCGAGAGTATTTTTCTTGAGGAAGGAAACACATGCTTAAAGAACCCCAAAAAACCATTTTGCATTCCTGTCATGAAAAATTAAAAGCCAGAATTATTGATTTTCACGGTTTTATGATGCCGGTTCAGTATTCAGGAATCATCAAGGAGCATGAGGCTGTCCGCAATGATTGTGGAGTGTTTGATGTTTCCCATATGGGTGAGTTTGAATTAAAAGGCCCCGATGCTGAATCAGCCCTGCAAAAGCTTTTACCAAACGATGTTTCGGAGCTGTTGGACTTTCAGTGTCTTTATTCCCCCATGTTGAGAGAAAATGGGACTATTGTTGATGACCTTCTCGTGTATCGCTACAGTAAAGAGCACTACATGATTGTAGTCAACGCCTCAAACATCGATAAAGACTTTGAGCATATGAGCCAGAGATTGTCCGGTGATGCTTCTCTTACGGATTTGAGCCCAAAAACGGCCCTGATTGCAGTTCAGGGACCTAAAAGTCCAGAAATTGTATCCAGGGTTCTGAATGAGGAACTCAAGGATTTGAAGACCTATTTTTTCCGCACGGGCCAGATTCAGTCCGATACTCTGCTTGTTTCCAGAACAGGTTATACAGGGGAAGATGGGTTTGAAATCTATCTGCCTAATCACTGTGCCCAGATCGTTTTTGAACAGCTTATAGAAGCTGGAGCAACACCCTGTGGCCTTGGCGCAAGGGATACTTTGCGTTTTGAGGCCAGACTGCCACTTTATGGAAATGAGCTTACAGATGAGACAAATCCCTTAGAGACCGGGCTTGGGCGGTTTGTTAAAATGGATGGGCATGATTTTGTCGGAAAAGATGCTTTGCAAAAACTTAAGGAAAAAGGCATTGCGAGAAAACTTGTTGGCCTTGAGTTTTCTGACAAAGCCATATCGAGAACCGGAGCCATTGTTCAAAATCTTCAGTCTGAGCCGGTAGGAGTTGTGACAAGTGGCTCTTTTTGCCCGAGTCTGAATACATCCTGCGCACTAGCCTTAGTTCAGGCAGAGGGTATCAAAATTGGCACCAGGCTTTTGGTGGAAACCCGTGGTAAATTCCGCGAAGCCAAAGTGGTAAAAACCCCATTTTACAAGCGTTCTTTGGAGTAGATTATGGATTCTTTGATACGGGAAATTTTGGGTCGGGAAACCATCAGGCAAAAGAATGGACTAGAACTGATAGCCTCGGAGAACTATGCTTCCTCTGAAGTCATGAGAATGCAGGGCTCCATTTTCACCAATAAGTATGCTGAAGGATATCCCAAAAAACGCTATTACGGGGGATGTGAATTTGTAGATGAGGTAGAAGAACTCGCTCAGGCCAGGGTGTGTGAACTGTTCTCAGCCCAGTTCGCCAATGTTCAGCCCCACTCAGGTTCTGGTGCCAATATGGCCGTGTATGAGGCTCTTTTAAACAAGGGTGATACCGTGCTTGGCATGAACCTGTCTCAGGGTGGACATTTGACTCATGGCTCACCCGCAAGCTTTTCGGGGCAGCACTATCAGGTAATACCTTATGGTCTGAATCAGGATGAAATCCTTGATTATGATGGCATGAGAGATCTGGCTCTTAAACACAGACCTAAAATGATCATTGCCGGGGCTTCAGCCTATTCCCAGATTCTGGATTTTGCTAAATTTCGGGCTGTAGCCGATGAGATAGGGGCAATTCTTCTGGTGGATATGGCCCATATAGCTGGTCTGGTAGCCGCTGGACTTCATCCAAATCCGGTTGGTATGGCCCATGTGGTTACATCTACAACTCACAAGACCTTACGGGGCCCTCGAGGTGGTTTAATCCTTACCAATGATGAGGAGATTTACCAGAAGGTGAATAAGGCAATCTTTCCGGGAATTCAGGGTGGGCCGCTGATGCATGTGATTGCTGCCAAGGCAGTGGCATTTTATGAAGCCCTGCAACCAGAATTTGTTGAGTACCAGAAAGCGGTTCTGGAAAATGCCCGTGTTCTGGCATCAGAGCTTGCAGGTTTTGGACTGAGGCCGGTTTCCGGTGGGACTCAGAATCACCTGGCCCTGATTGATTTATCGGCCCTGGATATTTCTGGAAAAAAGGCAGAGGCTCTTTTACAGTCTGTGCATATTACGGTGAATAAAAACACAATTCCCAATGAAACCCGTTCCCCGTTTATCACTTCTGGTATCCGTGTCGGTACTCCTGCCATTACCACCAGGGGGATTTACAAAGAACATATGCCACAGATTGCCAAATGGATGTTTGAGGCTTTGTCCTCTCTTAAAGATGAGTCAAAACTACAAAAAATTGCCAATGAGGTTTCGGGGTTTGCCAGTCAGTTCCCGATCCCTAATCAGGAATAAAGGAGTAAGGCTGTGAAAGCAGAAGAACTACGATATACAAAAGATCATGAATGGGCATCCAGACCACAGAACGGCAAGTGTCTGATTGGTATTAGTGATCATGCTCAAATGGAGCTAGGTGACATTGTTTATGTTGAGGAGGCCCAGACCGGAAAGGCAGTTTCCGCAGGGGAAGCATGCAGTACTGTGGAGTCAGTGAAGGCAGCATCCGATATCTATTCTCCTCTGTCTGGGAGTATCTCTCGCTTCAATTCAGAGCTTTCGGATAACCCATCCCTGGTGAATGAGGATCCTTTGGGCGCGGGCTGGCTTTTTGAATTGGAAAGAGTGGAAGTCTCGGACTGGGATTCGCTCATGAGCTATGAAGACTATCTGGTGTTTTTGAAAAGTCTTTAAGATGTATCTTTTAGAGGAAGTCCCAATGACCATGCAGGAAAGCATGGATTTGGATGAAAGCCTTTTAAGTCTTGATGTTTCTGAACCAGTGCTGAGAGTTTACTGGCTCAACAAACCGGTTCTAAGTCTGGGTCGGTTTCAAAAACCTGAGCTTGAGATTAACTGGGATTGTGTCAGAAGCCAGGATATTGAATGTGCTCGCAGAATTACCGGAGGCAAGGCCCTTTTGCATGATGGGGGTATCACTTACACTATTGTGGTTCCCCGTAACCTCGTCTCCGATACTGTGTCCGAAAGTTACAGGGAGCTTAGTATGCCTGTGTTTTCTGCAATTTCTTCTCTTGAGCCTGAGGTACAGTGGCCGGGAAAAGCATTAAATGACAAGGAAGCTTTACAGTCCTCTGCCTGTTTTGCCCAAAGAGAAGTAGAAACCGTTACCTATCGGGGCAGAAAAGTTGTTGGCAGTGCTCAGAGAAGAAGCCGTTTTCGTGTCTTGCAGCATGGGGAAATCAATGTTGGTATTCCTTCGGTTCATGAGCCCTGGAAACTGTTTTTTGGAATTGATTCACAGGAATATCATAACAGGGTGGGATATTTGGACCATCTTGATCGGGATGAGCTGCTGCTTATGCTAAAGAAGCATTTTGCGCAATCCTTTGGTACACTGAAACCTTTGTTTCGAAAGGGGTCTACATGGAACCAGTAAAATCGGTACCGGAAGGTTTGATTGCCCGTCCTCCCGAAGAGGAATTTGAGGACTTTGTCCGCCTGCAGATCAAAATTCTGACAAGGCTTGGTGAATCCGATCAGATAGAGAGCCACCTTAAGGCTCTGGAACTAGGCAAAAAATTGCTTCTGGAGCAAAAATGATTGTCAAAGCCATTTATCTGCGCAATTTTTTGCGTTTTATGGAACTGTCACTGGCCCAGATCCCTGCTGATGGGGTGATTGGAATTGTCGGTGAAAATGAATCCGGCAAATCCACCATTTTAGAGGGCATCTGTTTTTCCCTGTATGGAAGAACGGTAAAGGTCAGTGAAAATGAAGTTGTCAGACTGATTCACTGGAAGGCCTCTGATTTAGAAACCCGTCTTGATTTTCTTGTAGGAGACAATGGGTACCGGGTTGTAAGACATTATGACAGGCATGGTGGCCGCAGGGCCCTTCTTTATTCCATTGATCATGAATCCGAGGTTCTGGTATGTGAGGGACTGGATGAAGTAGACGCAAAAATTCAAGCTCTGATTCGTATTTCCTTCCCTGTTTTTGCCAATTCATTTTATCTGGGGCAGAAGGAGTTGTCGCACCTGTTTGAAAACCGTGCCAGCTCTATTGAGGTCATGGAAGAGATGACAGGTCTGGCAAGATTAAAAAAAGTTCATGCCGCCACAGCTTCCAGACTGCCCGAACTTCAGGAAAGGATTTCTAGTTTGCAGTCGGAGATTGCAGTGGCTTCCGTGCAGGCCCAGCATCAGGAGGAGTTGTTATCCGAAAAAGCTTCCATTCAGTCCGACCGTCAAAGGCAGGAAGAACGCTTAAAATCCATTCTTGACAGGGAAAGACTTGAGGCAACCAATCTAAAACTGGTAGAGAGCTTAAAAGGTAGTGTGCTTAGATTATCCCAGACCTACCGCAAGATGCTTAATGAGTTTTTTGGAGTGGAAATCCTCAGAAGGCTTGGAAATGCTTCCGGTGTATTTTTATGGCTTTTAGAACAGGCAGCACAGAGGGTCAAGGTATTAAAGGGTGAAGCGGAGCAGCTAGTCCGTACGATTGAAACCCAGGAACAGTCCTTAAATTCGTCCCAAGGTCTTCAGGAGAGACTCAATGCAGTTTCTTTGCTTGTGGAAGAAAGGATTATGCAGATACAAAGAAATCTGCGTTCACACTTTGGATCCCAAAATGTCAGGAGTTACCTTCTGCCAGATACTTTAAAGGACAAGCAGATTTTATTGCAGAGTCATGCTGAACTCCTTTCAGAACAGGCCAGAACAGAAGCTCGGGCCTACAATTTTTCCCTGATACTTTTGCTGGTCTATGGTATTGGGCTTATTGCCCTGTTTTTGGAATATGGTTCCACTGGAATTGTAAATCTTGCTCCCTCACACAAGTTTGGTCTGGGCCTGTTTCTTGGTTGTGGTGGTTTGTTGCTGGTTTGTCTTCTGGTCTATAAAAATATCTCCTTGAAAGAATCAAGGGATGCCTTAGGGCGTATGGAATTGAATCGCTTAAGTGTCGAGAAAGAACTTCAGGCAGAGCTGGATGAAATGGCAATTCTGGAAGGTTTTTCTTCGGATCAGATTCATAAAATTGAGGATCTGATTCAGTTTCGTTCCCGGGTTTCTTATGAAAAATTGCGTCAGGTCATTGGGGATTTGATTCGTGATCAGGAATCCCATCCTGAGAGCTTTAAAATAGCCGCTCGTGAGCTTAGACAGGAGAAGGAGTCTATTCTTCAGAAAGAGGCCCAGTTAAGGACACTTCATCTTGAAATTCAGTCCATGGAGTCTTTGATCCAGGAGTATCAGTCTTTAAAGTCTGAAGTGGAGTCCTGGAGTTTTGTCAGTCGCCAGACCCAGGAACTTTCTTTGGTAGGATCGACTCAGGTTTTGCAGGCAGCACGCGATATTTTCAGGCTAAGAGAGCTTTTAAGAGGTGACTTTTCCCACAGAACGGAAAGTCTTGAGATATTGATCAAACAGTATAATTCTGAACTGGATTCTGTGTTACAGGCATTTAAGGATCATTCGGATTTGCTACCCTCTATATGGGATGAAAAGCGGCTTAGATTTACAGAATCCCTGGATAGATTTACTGATCTTGACCTGATGGGGCTGATTGCCAAACAAAGGGAGATGCAGGCCCTCGAAGATCATTTTGTCAATTTACTGCATAGCTGGATGGATAAGCTTTTAAAGGTTCAGGAGTCTCATTTGCGTGAGGAAATGGGTAAACAGTCCTCGGAGCAGAGGCTGAAATTTATGGACGAGGCCCTGGAGAAACTGCGTAAGGTGGAGAAGAGAAAAACCGAGGCTTTACAGAGACTGTCCGGGCTTGAGGAAGAGCTTTTAAAGGCTCAGGTGGCTTTGGAGGAGAATGGGGTACTGCTAAAACTTTTGCAGGGTACAATCGATTCATTAAGAGCAAGACTCAGCCCTAACCTCTCCCGTTTTATTGGTTCTATCCTGCCTCGTATAACCAATGGCCGATATGACCGGGTAAAAGTAAGTCTTGATCTGGAAATTACCGTCTTTTCTCCAGAAAAAGAGGGGTTTGTCGATTTTATGGCCTTAAGTGGTGGTACAGCAGATCAGCTGCTGATCTGTTTACGGCTGGCTTTTGCAGCCTCTTTATTACAGACTCGGTTTGATTCTGAAACCAGGCAGTTTTTGTTTTTGGATGAACCTCTATCAGCCTTTGATGCCAAACGGGCATCTCAGTTTCTTGATTTGATTCGTGAGTTTCACGCTGGATTTAAACAGACCTTTCTGGTTACCCACAATCAGCAGCTGTTAAGTCAGTTCAGGACAATTATCCGTACCGGAGCAGATAAGGCCGTACTTGAAGTGAACAGTTAGGGGAGGGTTGATTTGCATAAGCGCATTCCCCAGGATCTGATTGAAGCCGTACTTGAGGCAACAGATATTGTGGAGCTTGTGGGTCAGCATGTGCCTCTAAAGAGGGCTGGGGGTTCCTATCGCGGCCTATGTCCGTTCCATCAGGAAAATTCGCCTTCCTTTTTTGTTCATCCCAGCAAACGAATCTTTAAATGTTTTGGTTGTGGGGTTGGGGGTAATGCCATTTCCTTTTTGATGAAAGTATCTCAGAGAGGTTTTGTTCCCGTACTTCAGGAGCTTGGAGAGAAGGCGGGAATTTCTGTTCTTGAAGAGCAGAATCAGGGCATCTATTTTCGTCTTCTAAGGTTGCATGAGCTGGCACAGCGGTTTTTTCTTTCCTCCTTTGAGTCTAACAAGGCGGCCCAGGAATATGCCCAAAGTCGTGGTCTTGATCAAGGTGCCCTATCTCACTTTGGGATTGGGTTTGCTCCCGATGGGTGGGATCATCTCTCACAGTTTCTTTTGAAGCATGAGCCGGATTGCCCTCCGGAAGTACTGGAACAGTCTGGTCTTGTGTCTCCTCGCCGTCAGGGTGGGTTTGTGGATCGATTCCGCAATCGCCTGATGTTTCCCATCCGTGATTCCCGTTCCCGGGTGATTGCTTTTGGAGGCAGAATTTTACCCGGGTCGGATCGGGAGGCAAAATATTTAAACAGTCCGGAAACCCCATTGTTTGAAAAGGGAAAAACTCTTTATAACTGGGATTCAGTGTGTTCTTTGCCCAAAGAATCCCGAGGTCGTAGAATTCTGGTTGTTGAGGGCTATTTGGACGCTATTTCTTTGTGGCAACAAGGTTTTTTGGAAGTAGTGGCCCCCCTAGGAACTGGCTTTACCCCATCCCAGGTAAAACTTCTGGAAGATATGTACCAGGAAGTGCAGCTGGTCTTTGATGGGGATCTTGCTGGTTCCACGGCTACTTTAAGGGCCGTTGAGAGAATGGTGAACTCCAATATGATAGTCAGAGCCATTCGCCTGCCAGAAGGAATGGATCCTCAGGAATATTTACAGGTTCACGGACCCGCTGAGTTTCGTTCGCTTTTAAAAAATGCCTCAAATGCTCTGAGGTTTTATTGTGAAGAAGTTTTAAAGGAGCATGATCTGGAAGAAAGGCAGGATAAGGAAAGGGCCTGGAGAAGGCTGGTTACATTTTTTCAGGGCTTAAACCGTACCCTGGTTCAAGGGGGAGAACTTGTTAATGAACCTGAGCTTGTAAGCTGGCTTACCAGACTGTTTTCTGTGGATGAAAAAATTCTTCGCAGTAAGTTATTCAGTCTGGCAACCGGAGGCAATGAGTCCTCATCCGTTGATTTTGCTCTTGCCGCATCTCGCTCAATTGCTCCACAGACAGAAAAGGGGCTTAGGCTTTTATGGTGGGCAAACCATTTTGAAACCTGTAGGGCCATGCTTTTACAGTATCTTGAAGAATTGAATTTTTCCGAACCAGTCCTTCAGGAGTATCTTGACATAATTATGAATCAGCCAAAATCCCGAGCCGTTCAGATCCTGGCAGACTGTGGCAATGAACTTGGGGCCTGGCTCAGTTCTGAAATCATGAAAGATTCCGGTGAGTCAGAAGGGGCTGAGCCAGAAGCTTTAGAGTACTTTTCTGCCATTCGTGAGTATTGCATTGAGGATTTAAAAATTCAGATTTCCCTGTTGTTACATGAATTGGAGCAGGAAGGGTTGAGTGAGGAGAAAATTTCTGAACTTCAGCAGGCCAGGAAGGCTAAACTACAGAAACGAAATCAATGGATCCTACGCAAGAGTTAAATAATTGGAGCAAGTCATTGAAAAATCCAAATCTCATGCGTATAATTCCCCATCTACTTTTGAGGTGACTATGACCGTAGATCCTAATGCCCAGGAAATCACTCCCGACGCAGAAGAACAACTGGAAGAAGGCTTCGTTGGTGCTGATGACGATGAAGAACCCGTCTATGATATGGACGACCAGGAAGCTGAAGTTGATGATTCTCTGGAAAACGACACATCCGATTTGGACGAGGTAATCAGTTACCTCAACCAAAGTGGTGTTATCAAGGACAGCAAATCGGCTTATCTGGATGATTTTGATGGGGAAATGGGCCCTAGTGAAATCGAATATAAGCAGATATATGAAGAAGAACAGGCTGATCTGCGCAATTCCAAAGACGATGATGATGGACTGAAGTACGATGATTCTGTCAAAATCTATCTTAAGGAAATTGGCTCCATCCCACTTTTGACAGTGGAGGAGGAAATTGCCCTTGCCAAAAGAATTGAGAAACTAGACAAAATAGCCCAGGCAACCTTGATTAAGGCCAATCTTCGACTTGTGGTTTCTGTAGCCAAAAAGTACACTAAGCGCGGTCTGCATTTTCTGGACTTGATTCAGGAAGGCAATCAGGGTTTGATTCGAGCCGTAGAAAAGTTCAAATACAAAAAAGGTTTCAAGTTTTCTACCTACGCAATCTGGTGGATTCGTCAGGCCATTACCAGGGCTATTGCCGATCAGGCCCGTACCATTCGTATTCCTGTCCACATGGTGGAAACCATCAACAAGGTAAGAAAGGTAACCAGGATTCTGACCCAGAAACTGGGCCGTGAACCAAGTTATGAGGAAATTGCTGAAGAGCTGGCCCTGACACCGGAAAAGGTCAAGGGGATTTTAAAAACTGCCATGGACCCTATTTCTTTAGAGACTCCTATCAATGGTGAGAATGAGTCTTCCCTAGGGGACTTTGTTGAAGACAAACAGGTTATGGAACCAGTTCGCAGTGCATACAGTAATATGCTCAAGGAACAGATCCATGATGTTTTAAGCTCTCTTACTGAGAGAGAACATAAGGTGATTAACTATCGGTTTGGTCTTGAGGATGGATGGCAGAGAACTTTGGAAGAAGTAGGCCAGAAGTTTGGGGTTACCAGAGAGAGAATCCGCCAGATTGAGGCCAAGGCTTTAAGAAAGTTACGACATCCTTCCCGCAGCAAGAAACTTCGGGAATTTTACATTGAATAAAAAGTCGGTAAAAAAGTCATTGGGAAACAGTGCTTCTGATCTGCTTAAACAGGTTGAGCAAAGAGAAGCCGAGATTAATGTACTTCAGGAAATTAACAGACGCTTCCGGGATCATTTTGAAATCGGAAGTCTGTTGCGGGAAGTTCTGGTTTATGCCCGTTGTATCCTGGAGTCTGAAGCCTCATCGGCTGTTCTTCTCAATGAAGAAACCCAGAAGCTGTTTTTTTATGCTACCGATGATTCCGGTGCTGGCCTTGAGTCTGTGACCCTGGAGCTAGGGCAGGGGATCGTGGGCCAGGTTGTAGCCTCAGGCCAGGCGCGCATTGTCAATGACTGCAAGACGGATTCTGACTTTTATGCAGGTGTGGACCAGGTAACTGGTTTTGTAACCCGGTCGCTTATCTGTGTTCCGATGGTGGCAGAAGGTAAAATTATTGGGGCTATGGAAGTGTTGAATCGCAGTGATGAGCGGGGATACACGGACAAGGATCTGCGTATTCTGGATATTGTTGCATCCCAGGCTTCTTTAGCGATTGAGTATGTGCGGGCCAACCAGAAACGCTCCTTTGCAGAACGGATGGCACTGGTGGGGAATATGGCAGCCGGGGTTGTGCATGATTTGCGAAATTCCCTGTCTGTGATTCTGGGATATGCGGATTTGATTACCATGCAGAACAGTGCCCAAAAGCCTTATACAGAAGTAATCTGTCGCGAGGTTCGTAAGGTTACAGAATTTTGTCAGGAATTACTGGAATATTCCCGTGGTGATGAACTATGTCTGGAACTTAGTCTGGCTGGTCTTGATCAATTGATGGAAGAAACCTTCAAATCCTATGTGGAACTGTGTCGCAACGAAAACATTTCCCTTGAAATCAGGCATGGGGAATCTGCTCCTGTACTGCTTGATGTGAACCGTATGAGCCGTGTGGTTCAGAATATGGTAAGCAATGCCATGCAGGCTATGTATAGTGGACTTACGGACCCACGAATCATTCTTGAATATGGAAATCGAGACGGAGTTTCTTACCTTGCTGTTGAGGATAATGGACGAGGGATGGATGAGGAGACAGTAAACAATCTGTATCAGCCGTTTTTTACTAAGGGCAAGGTCGCGGGTACGGGACTGGGCATGGCCATAGTTAAAAACATTGTAGAAGTCCACAAGGCCACTATCTCGGTGAAGAGTACAGTGGGACTAGGTACAAGGTTTGAAGTCTGTTTTTCTGCCTCAGGAGGAAAATAATATGCCAATGGGGATGTCTGAGTTTCAAACGGTCCTAAAAAAAATTCAGTCTGAATGTATCTGTGAAACAACAGGTCTTATTGATTTTGATCTGTTAAACCAGGTACTGCCTATGGATATGGAGCCTGATTTACTTGAAGAACTGATGGAATATCTGATGGATTCCAGTCTTTTGGTATCTCCAATGCAGTCCGCAAAGCCTGAAGAAGAAACCGTGAATGAAGTTGATTTTAGCAATGCTTTGGCAGGATATATCATGGAAGTCCGAAGTCTTCCCCCATTAAGTCGCAGTGATGAGGAAGAAATTCTTAAGGACTGGAACAGGGCCGGTGCCAAACAAAAGGATCTGGTGGTTCTGGCTTATCTGCCCATGGTATTAAATTTGGCCAGACAGAAGGGAAGTCGCAGGGAAGAAATTCTTGAATTGATTCAGGAAGGCAATCTTGCCCTGATCAATGCGGCCTCATCCTATAACCCATCCGGGACCCGTAGCTTTCGTGACTATGCCCGCTGGCTTATTTTAAAAGCATTGATTCGCTCAAAAAAGGAGCAGGAATCCCAGTCTCGCCTGCCAGAAGAGATCATGGATTTTTTTCGTCGTTTTAAGTCCATAGGTGATGGCATGAAGCGCAGAATGAACCGGCAGCCTGGAATTGAGGAAATTGCTGTTGAAATGCAGATGAGTGTGGACTCCGTGATGCGTTCTTTGTCCCTGGCATCCAATCTTAGTGAAATGGAGCAGCATGTAGCTGAAGAAGATGCAGGTTTTGTAAGTTTTGTTCGGGAAGTTACCAGTAACCGTGAAATCAATCCCAAAAAGCATACGGCCATGAAAATGCTCATCAAAGAAAAGCTTGATTGTCTATCTCCTGTTGAAAAGGAGATTGTGACCCTTTACTATGATCTGGATGAGGAAGGAATTGAATATGATTTCTTTGAGATCGGAGAGATGCTGGGCTTAAAAACCAAGCTGGTATCAGATTTTGAAACGGCTGCCATTATGAAAATAATGGGAAGCAAAAGCTGAGAGGTTAAAATGATGTTGCGCCCTGTCCTGGTGACTCTGTTTATGATGTTGATTTCTTTAGTGCATTCTGCCCGGGTGGAATTTCATGATGGGGAAGTTGTTCGTGGCAATGTTATGCAAAAAGACGGCATGATTTCGGTAGATTCCGAAAAGGGCACCTATCAGTATCGTCTTGCTAGTCTGAAGTCTATCAAATCATGGAACAGGGAGTGGATCTGTACCGGAGATCTGATCGAATTGAGGGAGGAGCCCAAACTGGATTCCAAGGTTCTAATTCGTCTTTATCCGGCCACTACAGTCAGTGAAATTTCCGGGGCTAAAGATGGATTTCGTCATGTCAGGGCCTATGGCAAAAAGGGCTGGGTTCAGGAAAAGTCTCTGACCCGTTCCTTCACCCAGGAAAAACAGCCTAACCCAGTGGTGGAAATCACGACCAGAAAAGGTGTAATCAAACTGGAACTGTTTGAAGATGATGCACCTAACACTGTGGCTAACTTTATTACCCTGGTAGATCGAGGGTTTTACGAAGGATTAAATTTTCATAGGAAGGATCCAGGTTTTTTGGTTCAGGGTGGTGATCCTGACGGGACAGGTGAAGGAAATCCCGGTTATTTTATTTCCTCTGAGGTTCAGGCAGGCCTTAAAAATTTAAAAGGCACTTTGGGTATGGCAGACAACGGTATGGACACAGCCGGGTCCCAGTTTTATATTCTTTTAAATGATGCTCCCCATCTTGATGGTAGATACACGGTGTTTGGTAAGGTTATTGATGGTATGCCCATTGTTGAGCTTTTGGAAGTTGGGGACGAAATTTTGGAAACCAAAATTATATCCAAACGCGACCGGGTGTATCTGGTAGATAAACTGCCTGTTCCATGAGATTTTGTGTAGCATCGGATTTTGAACCCCGAGGCGACCAGCCCCAGGCGATTGAAACCATAGTTCGTGGCCTGAATGCTGGGGAAAGACGGCAGATTTTAAAAGGGGTCACAGGCTCTGGCAAGACTTTTGTGATGGCCAAGGTGATTGAGGCTGTGAATCGGCCCACCCTGATTATTACACACAATAAGACCCTGGTTGGGCAACTGTATCAGGAATTTAAAGATTTTTTCCCCAATAATGCTGTGGAGCATTTTGTCTCCTACTATGATTATTATCAGCCCGAAGCCTATGTGCCAACCACGGACACCTATATTGAGAAGGATTCCCAGATCAATGAGGAAATTGATTATTTGAGGCATAGAGCAACCGCCTCCCTCTTTGAAAGAGAGGACATCATTATTGTGGCCTCGGTCTCCTGTATTTATGGTCTTGGTTCACCTGAGAACTACATGGCTATGAAGGTCAGTATCAAAACCGGGGATTTGGTGGACCGAGATGAGATACTAAGAAATCTTGTGCGTATTCAATATCAAAGAGCCATGGTATTGGCACGGGGTTGTTTTCAGGCCCGGGGAGATGTTTTAGAGATTTATCCCAAATCGGCCAATTCAGCAATTCGTATTGAGTTTTTCGGGGATGAGGTGGAGAGAATCTCCGAGTTTGATCCACTGACCGGGGTTACGCTAAGGGAAATGGAAACTGTCAATATTTTTCCGGCCCAGCACTATGTAACCCCAGAATCCAAAAGAGAGGCTGCGGTCTTAAGAATTGAGTCCGAGCTTCAGAGCCGCGAGCGATATTTTCTCGAAAATGAAAAACTGATTGAAGCTCAAAGAATCCGGGAAAGAACCAATTTTGATCTGGAAATGATTCGCGAGATTGGATTCTGCAAAGGAATTGAAAATTACTCAAGACAACTGGAGGGCCGTGAGGCAGGAAGCCCACCGGATACTCTTTTGAATTATCTTCCGCACAATGCTCTGATCCTTTTGGATGAGTCTCATGTAACTATTCCCCAGCTCAAGGGCATGTACAATGGGGATCAGGCCAGAAAGCAAAATCTTGTGGATTATGGTTTTCGCTTGCCATCGGCCTTGGATAACAGGCCTTTGAAGTATGAAGAGTACTCGGCCATCAATCGGCAGACCATCTTTGTTTCAGCTACTCCCGGGCCAGTGGAACTTGATCTGGCAAGACATGCCATGATCCCATTGATTGTTCGCCCAACAGGCCTTTTAGATCCAAAGGTTACGATAAAACCTCTGAAATACCAGGTAGATGATGTTTTAAAACAGATTGCTGCCCGCAAGGTTTTAAATGAGCGGGTTTTTGTAACTACACTGACTAAAAAAATGGCAGAAGATCTAGCGGAATACTTAAGTGAAAACGGGGTGGCCTGCCGTTACCTTCATTCTGATGTAGATACCATGGAGAGATTGGATTTGATTCGTCAGTTACGCTTAGGTCAGTTTGATGCCTTAATCGGGATCAATCTGTTGCGCGAAGGCCTGGATGTGCCCGAGGTTTCTCTGGTCTGTGTGCTTGATGCAGATAAAGAGGGATTTTTACGGTCGGCTACTTCATTGATTCAGATATCTGGCCGAGCTGCCAGACATTTGAATGGTGAGGTTATATTTTATGCCGACACCCTGACGGATTCCATGAAACAGGCCATTGCCGAGGCAGAGTATCGCAGGCATGTTCAATCAAAATACAATCAGGAACATGGTATTGATCCAGTTTCTGTCAAAAAACGCATTCATGAGTCCCTGCGCGATGAAATCCCTTTGGAAACGGAAGCAGAAGAAAAACTGAGTTCTTTGGATGGGGTCCTGGCAAAGGAATTGAATCCTGAAGACATCAAAAAAGAGATCAAAGATTTAAGCCGTCTCATGCATAAGGCATCTGAAGCATTGGACTTTGAACTGGCTCTTAGATTGAGGGAACAGATCTTTAAGTTACAGGGTCACAGGCAAAAACCGGGGAGACAGTTTTAGGTCTGAGATGCAACAAATTGCTGAGGCATTAAGGTTCACTCTGAATAACCTGCCTGATTTGCCAGGGGTGTATCAGTTCTTTGATAAAGAAGATCAGATTTTATATGTTGGTAAGTCAAAGTCTCTCAGAAAGAGGGTAAACAGCTATTTTGATCGGGAATCCCCGTATCCAAGGGTTAGAAAACTAGTCAGTCTGATTGTCAGAATTGAGTTTTTTGTTACCAGCTCGGAAACCGAGGCCTTGATACTGGAAGCCAATCTGATTAAAACCATTTCACCCCGCTACAATATTTTATTCAAGGACGATAAATCTTATCCCTATGTTCGTTTAACAATAAAGACAAAATGGCCCTGGGTAGAAAAGACCAGGATCAAAAAAGAAGATGGAAGCCTCTATTTTGGGCCCTTCACCAATGGTACTTATGTGTACAGGCTTTTGCAGTTTTTAGATAAAAACTATTCCCTTGTGAAATGTGCCACCGATGTAAATCGTATTCCCAAAAAGTCCTGCCTTGAGTATCAGATAGGCCGTTGTCCCGCTCCCTGTGACCGTTTGATTTCCGAAGAAGCTTATCAGGAGCAGGTGCAGGAAGTCAGGCAGATTCTTGAGGGGAGGATCCATAAAGTTTCCCAGAAACTGGAAAGTTTAATGAAAGAAGCAGCAGCAGATCTTATGTTTGAGAAGGCTTTGGAATATCGGGACCAGATGAATTCCTTAAAAATGCTGACAGTGAACCAGAATGCTGAGGAGGTGTCGTCCCGCAATGAGGATTATTTTGCAATTTCTGTATCTGGGGATTATTTCCTGATTCAGCATTTACTGGTACGGGAAGGCCGGATTGTTGAGCAAAAAAAACAGATGGGTTCAGTGGAAGATTTCACCCCGCTTGAACTTATGATGGAATGTATTTCTCAAAGACTAATGCTGATATCGGATCCACCAGCTCGAGTTTGTCTTAGTGAAGAGTTAGTCAATCAGGATGAAATGATAGCCCTTATTCTGGCAATTTCCCGGGAAAAGCAGGTAAAAATCGAATTGTTCCATCCTAAAATTGGCAGAATGCGCCGCTTGATGGATATGACTGAAAAAAATGCCTTTGAGTCTTTACGGATTGAGTTGTTAAAGGAAGACAAGTCGGCATCACTTCTATTGGAAGCCCGTGATTCTCTGGGCCTTCACTCCATTCCTTACAGGATAGAGTGTTTTGATATCTCCAATATCCAGGGCACTAACCCGGTGGCATCCATGGTGGTATGTATTGATGGGCACATGCAAAAATCCGAATATCGCAGGTTTGCCATAAAGGGCAAAAATACTCCCGATGATTTTGCCATGATGCGCGAAGCTGTGACCCGCCGTTATACCCGTCTGCAAAAAGAAGATGGTGTAATGCCGGATTTGTTACTGATTGATGGTGGTTTAGGCCAGTTGCACGCTGCCGCTGAGGCCTTACGGGAACTTGGTCTAAATTTGCAGGTTTCTTCTTTAGCCAAACGCGAAGAATTGATTTATGTCCTGGGACAGGAAGACCATCCAGTTCAGTTAGGTAAATTTTCTTCAGTACGGCTTTTATTTCAGAAAATCCGTGATGAGGCCCATCGTTTTGCCATCACCTATCACAAGCTGTTACGCTCCAAGCGTACACTTCACTCAATCCTTGAGGAGGTGCCAGGCATAGGCCCAGTCACTAGAAAAAAACTCTTAAAAGCCTGCCCTGATCTTGAGGTTATGGCAAAAATGACCGTGGAGCAGATCAAGGAATTTGGAATTTCTGAAAAAGTTGCTGTGGCCCTCCTGGAAAAACTGACAAACACCTACCCCAAAAGGGAAACCAATCTCCTTGAACTTTCGTAGAACCCCCCGTGACTAAGCAATTTTTGCTACTCTTCTTTTTCCTGTTTCATTCTCTTGTCTTTTCCGAAGACCAGGCCCCGTCCTTTGAGAGTCTCAGCCAAAACACGGTGGTTGAATCTGTAGCAAATTCTGCCCCCTTAAGCCAGACATTTACCCGTACTAAAATGAAATGTGAATCTGATGATATGGGGCATAAATTTTTCTCAGAATTGGTTACTCATGAGGAGCCAGCGGCGCGACTTTGGGCAGCAACTTTTTTATACCTTTCAGATCCAGCCAATGCAATTGCTGAGTTTCAGGCCCTGATTAAGCTTAACTCTCCTCATATCTCAGGACATGCCTACATGAACCTAAAAGATATTGAACGAGGAGTCTATAAAATCACATTTGACCAAGGGTAATATCCATTAATCTCGTATTCTTAAACAAATCCCGTAAAAAACCTGCTGTAGGGGATGTGTTTGTCTTTCAACTCATATTTGAGCCGGATAAATTTCGATATGGAATGGTGGCTTCCACTAGTGTCTGGCTAGGAGCATTTAAAGACACTACATTGGCCTATATTTATGATCATCTAGGCAATAGTAAGGATGATTTCCCTGATTTTGCTGCAAAAAAACTATTAATTCCACCGGAAGGTATCAACCACCTTGGCTGGTCCAGAGGTTTTTTTGAAAC
>JACFNL010000059.1 GCA_019454875.1 Candidatus Cloacimonadota bacterium
ATCTCATGGGTCGCCCCATTCGGATTACCTACACCCCATCTGCCTCTGGTAGCGGTTCATCTGCCCCTATTCCCAATTCCGCCCCGGCCCATAGTGAGGAACTAATCCTCACCTACAA
Organism: Candidatus Cloacimonadota bacterium; assembly: GCA_019454875.1. Taxonomy (GTDB): domain Bacteria; phylum Muiribacteriota; class UBA6191; order UBA6191; family UBA6191; genus UBA6191. The sequence goes on from JACFNL010000059.1 coordinate 119, forward strand.
CCAGGCCGGGGAATTAGTAGAGATCCGCTCCCAGCTCCCTGGGGGCCAAAACCCAAAAACCATTACCCAGACCTATGACATTTTAGGTCGCCTCACTTCCCGCACTCTGCCCTTTCTTCAGCGGCGGGTGGAGTATGAATATAATGGGGCATCTGAACTGGTTACGAAAAGAGAGATAAACACCCAGACCCAGGCTATTAGAACCAGTTTGTACACTTACACCGCCAGAGGCGAATTAGCCTCCCTCACTGAAAACGGCTCTACCACCCTCCTTGAATATTCCCCAGGTGGGAAAATTACCAAAATTACCTACCCGGCAGGCATTAGCCTTACTCAAAGCTACAATGGATTTGGGGAGCTACAATCACAGATATGGAAAAATGCTTCTGATGAAACCCTGCATGAAATTTCCTACGAATACAACCTGAACGGAAAAGTTACCAGAATCACCACCCCAGAAGGTCAGACCCAGCATAGCTACGATTCGGAATCCCGTCTTGTACAAACCATTCATCCTGATGGCAACACAGAAACCTTCATTTTTAACAGTGCTGGCTACCTCAGTGAAAAGAAGGACAATTCCCGCCGCCTTCTCATGAGCTACAATGAAAGCGGGCAGGTAGTGGAAGTGTTAGAGTACATTCCTCCCACGGCCCCAGCCCACACCTCCCGTCTACTCTGGAACTGGTTCTCTGATGGGCTTTTACAATCCATTGAAAACACAACCACTAATACGGCCACATACTACCTTTGGAATGCCCAAAAGAAGCTTGAGGGTGTAGCTTTTACGGATGGCACAAGCACGGCCTATGCCTACCTTCCAGGATCCGATCTGAGATTATCTTCCGTGAACCGAAGCGGAGCCGCCACCCTCTTTCACTGGGATGGGGTGCAGTTAAGGGAAGTTTTGAATCCAAAACAGGGCTCTGGGGCCAATTCTCCCCCAATTGCCATTGGTGGCCGGGCCACAAATCTACCCACTGACTCAAATTCGACTCAGACCATTACTTCGGCTTGGCTTACCGGGCAGCCCGGAACCTGGGATGAGGTGCTTACCGCCTCTATCCCGGCAGGAGAAAACCCCGAAAACCTGCTTCTGTTTTTACAGAACCACCAGTCCTCAGTGATGGGACAGATTGAAACCTCAAATCCTCTTGTTTCTCGCCAGCTATTTACATATCTGGCCTACGGGGAACCAAAGGGCACCAGTCCAGAGTCCTTACCTCTTGCTGGGATTGGCTACACAGGCCGACAGCATGATGATACTGGGCTTATGTACTACCGGGGGCGGTATTACAACCACTGCACGGGATCTTTTATCTCCGAAGATCCTAAACGAGACGGCTGGAACTGGTATGGGTACAGTAATGATCCGGTGAATAATACAGACCCATCAGGATACCAGACGGATCCCAATACTAATTGGCTGGAAGAATCCATTGCTAACGATTCCTTCCAAAGAAACAAGTGTGACCCCCTATTTAAAAACGATTTCGGATTGGACCCTTACCTTGAGGCCATCTTAAACACAGCCACCGAAGTTACTGCCACCGTGGTAGTAAACGCCGCACTTGGGGGAATGATTGGAGTCGTAGCTCGTGGAGCCATGGCCGCTGCACCCAAAGGAGGAATTACCCGCTCCGCCGGTGCTTGGGCTAAAAACCTCTACAGAAAAGCTGACAGAACACTGGTGTGGCAGAAAAACCCGGTGGGGGTGAATGCTGGTACTGGAGCCGTTACAAAATCTGGATTTTCAGACACTACTGATGAATTATTAAAAATTGTCGCCCAAGACGGCACCACAATAACTGGCTTCACCAAACATGGAATCAATAGAGTGATTGGAGATAACACAAAGCGTGCTGGAACAAATCCTACAGCTATCCTTGATGCGCTTAAAAATCCCTTGAAAATCAAACAAGGGCTTGATCCTCAGCAAAGACCTTTTAAAATTTATACAGGAAAAAGCGGTCGTGTCATTATAAATCCTGAGACTGGAAAAGTGGTTTCGACTAACCCCCTATCTCACAAAAGGTATCATAAACCATGACAGATTTCCGCAATATTTGTTTATCTCCTAGTCAATTTTCGTATCTTATGACAGCAAACTTTATGTCACCTAAATGCACTAAGCATATTCAAAGAAACATAGTGTCGATCTCAGACAATAAAATAAAACTTGTTTTGACTTCCCACATGGCGGAGAAGTTTAGAACAATTTTTACAGACCAGTTAGCGATAGAAGGATTCGATGAATCGTATGATCTGACTGAAACTGGAAAAATTCTTGAGGACTTAATCGATCGATTTTACGGTTAAATTTTACATGGCATTAAACATTACTTGTTACTCCCCGAGTTGATTTTCATGTTAATTTTAGAAAATGAATTTCCTGAATTGTTGGCTAGATTCGGAAGATCCGAAGGTGACTATGAAGCTTACGGAAATTTGGCAATTTTATTTTGTGAGCAAGCAAATACACACCCATCCGATAATCAATTGCTTACAAGAATTTGCTCACATATCGAGTCTCTAATGCTAACAGAAAACCAGCAAATTAGAAATTTAATAGCATACGGATTTTTAGAGATTATTCTAGACAACGAGAAAGCCTTAACTACTATTAGGAGCAACATTGGAAAACAAGGTAAGCAACTTCTGGAAGAGACCGAACTATTTTGGTTAGAATCTCTTAAATAGATTTTAAGGAATATCCAAGTGAATAGAAACAGAGTTTTGAACGCCCTCCTGGTTTATGATGAGTGGGCCAACAAATGGAATAGCCCATGTCCTGAATACCGCAGCGTGACAGATTCAAGCTATAATAGATCTAATGAGCCCGTTTCCAAGCATGAAACCCCAGCCCTACAAGTTTAAATTATCTAAAGCGGTTCACAAGTTTGAATGGGATGGTAGGACCTATTTTTGGAAAAGAAGCCCCCTGTGTCCGCATAAGCCTCTGGTTTATTTTGTGATGCATCTGTGTGCCCGGGTTTTAAAAATCTCTACTGGTAGCTGGTCCTTGCCTGGGCTACGATCCCGTGAAACTGAGAAACTCACGCAGTATTCAGCGTCTGGCCTCAATATTCCCCGTGTTGTCACAACTTACAAAAATGCCTGGTTTATTATGTTGGGCGAGGGTGATTGTCTTGAAAAATCGATTGTAGACCGATCCGATGAAGAAAAGATTATTATGCTGTGCAGATGTGCAGACGACCTGCTGAAATGGCATAGTCTGGGACATCATCATGGGGCCTCTCAAGTCCGAAATCTGATTCTGACTGATAGTCAGGATATCGTGCGCATTGATTTTGAAGAAGAGCTGGAACTGGTGTTTTTACCTGATGCCCTTAAGGTGATCGACCTCTTTCTGATGGCAGGTTCATTAAACCAGCTTTTTCTTGACAGGGAACAGAGACAAAAGGTCATGGCCCTGATTATGCTTCATTATCTGCGCAACAGTTCAGATATGAATCTCAATTCAATCATTTTTAGACTTTTTTTATGGTTTCAGAGGGCATCCTATCTCTTACGCATGTATCCTGGAAAACTTGGAACAGATGCCATCCGAATTCTGGATCTTGAAAAGTGCCTTCAAATTGTTACTAAGGAAGTATATGCAAAATCACAATCATAACCATTTGCAAATGATGTATGGGACTGCCTGGAAAGAAGATAGAACCAAAGAACTTACTTTAATGGCCATCAGGGCTGGCTTTCGGGCCATAGATACAGCCAATCAAAGGAAACACTATCACGAGGCAGGAGTTGGGGAAGCCCTGCAAGAGGCTTATTCATCCCTTGGAATTTCCCGAAGTGATTTGTTTTTACAGACAAAGTTCACCTTTCTGGCCGGGCAGGATCATCGACTTCCCTATGATCCTGAAGCAGATACTGGCACACAAGTCAGACAATCCTTTGAAAAATCACTGAACCATTTAAACACAGACTCGCTTGACTCCTATGTGCTTCATGGACCAAGTACCCGCTACGGGCTAGCTTCTGAAGACTGGGAAGCCTGGGCAGCCATGGAAGATATCTATAATTCAGGATTAACCAGGCATCTGGGCATCTCCAATATCAGTGCCGATCAGCTGGAGCTTTTACTTGAGAAAGTCAGAATCAAGCCCCGATTTGTGCAGAACCGCTGTTATGCCAGGCTTGGATGGGACAAAACAGTGCGAGCCATTTGTAACAAGCATAATATTATCTATCAGGGTTTCTCTCTTTTGACCGCCAATATCGCCGAATTGAATCAGGCACCTGTTCATGCAATGGCACAAAAATACAAGTGTCAGATTCCTCAGATTGTGTTTAGCTTTGCTCATCAGCTTAAAATGCTACCCCTAACAGGCACAAGCTCCCAACTTCATATGCAAGAAGATCTCAAGAGTATTGCAATAAGGCTTGAGGAGGATGAAGTACAATATCTGGAAAATATAGGCTGATTATTTTTCCACAAATACAATCAGCTTATCTACAGCCTGGGGCAGATGTTCAAACTTCAGTGCCAAAATTCTTCGGAGATGATTTTCAAAAATTCCCACGACTGTACATTGAGCTGAAAATTTCTTGTCTCCATCCATCGGACCTTCGAGGATGGAGCGGGAATTTAACAGTGCCTGATGCAATTCCAGAAGCCGGTTTAAAATACCTTCAATCCCACTGGATTCCAGATTTTCTATCGGAACTCCAAAAGCCTTTACATCGGATCGCATCAGGGTATCATGGGCAAACAACGGACTGTCCAGCCATTCGGACAGGATTGTTTCCGTGGATACCTGAGCATGGGTTTCTGTGATAATTCTGTGAATTACCTCTTTTTCTCTTTCGCGACGAGTCATTAAGCGAAGCCGCTTAAATTCTTCTCCACCATCAAGACTATAACCGTTTTGCCTCTGGTAGTGCAGGGCTTCCTTAAAGGTCATACTGCCTATAGAGTCAGAAGCATCAAACCTGGAAAATTCGGCATTGTGGCCCAAATGCAACCTATTTGCCCCCAGTGAAAGTGAAAACCCCTCACTTAAACTATGGTTCTGAAACCATTCGTATTGGATCCCTGATTCACAAAAGTACTTCCAGATTCTATATTCACTCTGGCCTCCAAAACGGCTGTTGCTCAAGACAAGATCCAGATCGGTAAAGTTGTCTTCACGAAACAGCAAACGAAGTCCGGCAAGTATATCCATGTCTTCTGCCATGGACAGATTGCATCCAATCAGTAGAGGTGCTCGCTCACGAATACTGTACACAGAGCGGCAAAGCTCCTGTGACTCCTGACCAAAATCCACACTTTTCAAAAAGCTGTCTATAATTGGATGCATACCTGGATACTACAGGCTTCACTCAAAAAAGGAAACTGTTATGGTTTTGCCTGAAGAGCCATTATGCCCTTGCGGGAATAATCTATTGCCTCACCAAGAATTCGCGCCACTTCCTGAGGAGCATGAAATCCCATGGAGTTTTCCGCAGCTACATAGTCCATACGCCACTGCGATTTTCTATGCATATCACGGGCAACTTTTAATGCCTCTGTCTGGGTCTGATCATGATCGCGAATAGCATACACCAGATCCATTACGGCCAGCTCAGCTCTGTGTAAAAGCTCCTGAGTCCTATCCTGAATGATAGTAACTCTATCCTTCATTTCCTGCTCAGAGATAGCATGACAGGTCAAACAGGCTTTATGTACATTCAACATGGGTGAACGGACATGGTGAGAACTGACTTTCACTGCCCCAACTCTTTCATAAGGCATATGACAATCAGCACAGGCCACACTGCTTCTGGCATGCACTCCCTTGCCCCACATTTCAAATTCTGGATGCTGGGCTTTTAAAACATTCGCCTTGCTCACAGTGTGTACAAAATCGGTATGCCCAACCTCGTCATAATAAGCTTCGGCAGCAGCCACATCGATACCCTTGTGCCAAGGATAGGTCAGGCGTTTTTCTGAACCTTTGAAATAATATTCCACATGGCACTGACCACATACAAAAGATCGCATTTCCTGATGAGTAGCATCACGGTTTGGATCATAAGCCACCTTTTTGTCTCCCTTCCTCCATCGTTCAATGGATGGCAGGTGGGGCAAAGGCTCGGTGCTTGTGGCCAAAGCCCGAATCCCATCAAAAAATCCGGGTCGGGTTACACGAAGCTCTGTGGTCTGTGGATCATGACAGTCTATACAGGCAACCGGATGGTTAGCCAGTTTAGTAGCCTCATGATATGGCATGGGATTGATCACATCAAAACCCTTCATCAGCTGGGCCTCAAAGTCTTTAGGATCTTTGGGATCTGGGACTCCTGCCTTACGGCCTGCATCACGGTATACAGAGTACATGGAAGCATGGCAGTGTAGACAAGCACCGGGCTGAGCCACTTTATGCACCCTCTCTGTCTCCCTTTGATCGGACAACATATAGGCGTGTCCCCTCTCCTCCCTGTAGTCTATAGAAAATGCGTATCCGGCAAACAGTTCCTTGTAAATGGGGAATTCATCCAGCCTCTGAAATGCTTCGGAACCACCATGACGGGTCCTTTCCACATCAACTGTACGCAAATAGGAATCATACTGATGCGGAAAATTGGGAGCCCACAACACCGGATCTACGGAAGCTTCGGTCAGGGGAGTCCTGACAAAATGCGTCTGTAATGCCTCAGCCTGCCTGGTGCGAACATTTTCCAGTAACATCAGCACCAGAACTATCAGGGTAGCAATTAGTACAATCAGGCCCATCTGTTTCAGGAAACTACTTTTTTGAGCCATGGCCCACCTCGCTATGACAATGTAAACAGGAGAACTCTTCCAGGGACTTTTGTTTGGGCAGTGCATGGGTAACATCCCCATGACAACGAATACAATTTGCCTGTAATACCTTCTGGTTCACAGGACGAATCACAATCGGATCGGGAAAATCCATCAGGGTAAACCCTTTGGAATGCCAAAACCCGTTCTCAGCCTTGGATACATACTTCCAAACCGGATGCGTCGGGGTGTGACAATCATTGCAGGTAGAATTTCTATGCGAAGATTTCTGCCAGCGATCATAGTGATCCTGCATAACATGACAGTTGATACAGGCCTTGGGGTCATCCAGCATGTAGGAATAACCCTTTGCATACACAAAGGTGTAGACACCCACACCCAAGAGGATTCCCAGAAGAACAATAACAATAATTCGGAAAGTTTTCACCGAATTAAAATATCATATATAAAATACTAGTTCAAGCGTTTGTTGGTGATGGTAGCTCTGAGATCACTCTTGTCTGAAACAAATCCCTGATCGTGCAGTTTAAAGACCCATCAAGACTTGACCCCAGGTTCTCCATCCTCCATAAAAGCATGGACGGCAATCCTGATGAATTTTTTTTGCCTGAACCAGGTGTGCTACAGGCCAGCCCTCCCGGATCCACATCCCTCCATAAATCCAGAAGACTTTTATCCTCCCAGATATGTAAGGAAATTGTGTCATCCTTTTTGGCAAAATGCAGATATTTTTTATCTGATAAAAGATTTAGCAGATCCATCATGCGGGGAAAGGATAGTCCTTTTGCCATGGAGTGTAATTCCAGACTTGTAGGCATGGTTTTCTCGCGACAGAGCCAGACCATATAAAGGATCTCAAGACAGTCTAAAAATGCTCCTCTTGTACCATTCTGAACCAGACCGGATATTCGTGAATAATCTGGTAAAGCCGCCGTTAATACTGCCCCCAAAAGAGCAGCAATCCAGAAAAGCCACAACCAGAGCATCAGCATAGGCAAGGTCTTAAAAGCCCCGTACAACGCTTCATAAGAGGCATAACTGGTAAACTTCACAAAAGAAAACCTCAGAAGCTCCATTAAAAACATGGCCAGAACGGCCCCAAAAAATGCATCCCTGAGTCTTACCCTGCGGCTAGGCCCGAATTTGTACAATATGATAAAAAATGCCGCCTCAAGCACCAATCGTGGAATATCCCCAAGCCAGCTCACAAAATTTCCAACAAAGGGAAGCCTGACATCGGCTATCCAGGATACCGTCATGGATAAAAAGGACACCAGAATCAAGGCCGCCACCGGAAGTACCACAAAACAATGAAGTAGACGGCTAGTCAGCTTATCCGGGGAAAATTTGGTTTGCGTATGAAAAATCCGATCCATAGCCTTTTGCAGGGCAAACAGAAAATACAATACGATGGCCACAAGAATCACAATCCCATAACTTCCCATTTGCTCAGCGTTGGTCTTGAAATTGCTTAAATACTCCTGAATTACTGTCGAATCGGGACCAATGGCAATTTCCGTAAGATGCTCAACTATCTGCTCCTGGACCGAGGGAAACTTGGTCCAAAGCCAGGCAAAAAGGATAAAACAGGGGGTAATGGCCACTACAGTGATATAACTGAGATCCCCGGCAATAGTCAGGCAATTGTGGTCACAATGAAATCTCTGCCAGACCACTTCCCGGATGAAATAAAACTGCTTTTTGCAAAAATCGATACACTTGTCCCGAATTGCCTGCATTGGATGAATCTGGTTGATTTCCATACTAAAAGTGTATGCAAAATTGCATCTTCAATAAAGCCTTAATCTATGCCCACCCGTAAACCTTAGCAAAACTCACCCAATTTTGACCATAATCTTTCCATTAATGCTACAATTGCACTCATGTTAGACAAAGAATTTATTCAAATGCTGTGTTGCCCTGAGACTCGTCAACCACTGACTGAGGTCAACGAAGAATTCCTTAAAAAACTCAATCAAATGCAGTCTTCAGGCAGCCTTCTGTTTGTTACAAAAGCCCCTGTCCCCTACCCCTTAAGCTCTGCCCTGATCCGTGAAGACGGGCAAAAAATTTACCCTGTCCGCGAAGGCATTCCTGTCCTACTGAGGGAAGAAGGAATTCCTACTCCCGTCGAAACTGCCTGATCAGTGCATAAGACCTCTCAATTTCTTCCTGATGATGAGGATAGATTGATGTATTTCACAAAGAGTTGAAGGTCATGAATGATCTCTCTTTTTCGGCAATGTTACCTTCAAATAATCTTCCGTAGCTTCAAAGATTGGATCGCAACCGTTGTGTGAACGCATCAAGGGGACAACTTTTGTTCTCAAACCCATGCCCCGAAAATCAACATAACCATAATCACGCATGATTTCCATGATGATGGTGTTTCGGGTATTGCGCTGTCCGGCAAGCATTTTGTCAATGGTCATTGAGTTTTGAAGACTACCAGGGCTGATTATTTCGAGCCGATCAGAATAAATGCCCACTTCTATATCAACAAAGCGGGTCCAATCACGATGAACCACAGCATTAAGCAATATCTCTCTAATAGCCTCTATCGGGTAAAACCAACGAGTTTCCCTTTGCAGGTTTTCATTAATGACATTGGATTCTTCCGAAGTAAACGGTTTGATTGTCCCAAGGGCACTTTCTATGAGCCCTTCATCAATAAGCTGCCTGCCCTGTTGGGAAACATCCCATCTTCCAGCAAGGGGTGCATCTAGTACCACATCCAATTCTGCCTTGTATTCTTTGTCTGTGCTGTTGAATGCAAAGATTCGAAAACCACTCTGTTTGAAACATTGCCGTGGTTTCTTTCCAAAAAGAACCATGCCAGCTATCGTACACATCCCTCGTGGTTCTGATAAAAAACCGAGATTGGACAGCCTGTTTTCCCATTCATCTTCTGTCGACGGGATCTCCGGGTCCTTAACAATCTGCTTTAGGTAGTTCTCAATACGAACAATATCTAAATCCCGGGATGATGTGCGTGAAATCGGCAAGACTTCTGTATGAAGCATTCCTCCAATTTCATACAATCTCATTTGCTGTTCTCGAGTTGCCAGTCTTGAAGTTGAACCGATACGAATAAACACTTCCTCGGCCTTGTTATGTCTTCTAACATAAGGCTTGGAGTTACCTTGGGGAAAAGAGAGAACTGCAACCGTTGTCTGCTCATCAATTTTCACTTCTTCATAAAAAGGTAAAATCGTGGGATGAACTTTTTCGGAGATGGCATTCATGACCCATTCCTCAAGGTTTGTTCGCTGAATACCTGGAACCGTACCGCTGTCATCCACTCCAATTAATATTTTTCCTCCCTGGAAATTGACTAATGCCACGACTTCTTTCGCAAGCTGTTCCGGGCGGATGTCATCCCGTTTGAACTCAACGCCTGAGTTCTCGCCGTTCGATATGATTTCAAGCAATTCAGTCTTTAACATCCTGTCCCCTTAATAACCATATTTGAGTTTACGCTGATTAAATGCCGTGCGTCCGCCTTCAAGGATATTCGCCGCCTTTTCACGCACCTCAGGTACATCAATCGCACCTTGCGCTTCTGAGGGCATAGAACCCTGTCCATCAAGAACCTCAAAAATTCCAATCCACTCGGCATCGCCAAAGACAGGAATGTTGGCATTATGCGTGGCGAAGATGAACTGTCGGTTGATCTTTTCATTACGCAATTCAGCGACAATGCGATCGGCTATAAAGGCGTTGTCCAGGTTGTCTTCCGGTTGATCCATGATCAGCGGATCTTTGTTCTGCAGTAACAGAAGGTGCAAAATGGCGGTGCATTGCTGACCAGTTGAAAGCCTGGTTAACGAACGATAAACGGGCAGTTCCTGATGGGATACATTCAGTTCAATCTCAATGATATCAGGCAATTCAAGTTCCTGAAGCTCCAGTACCTTTGAAGATGGAAGTTTTGCCAGGGCGCTGGCCACGGTTGGGGTCATATCCCAGTTTGAGTTCAATAATGATGCTTCGCCTTGTTTGATGAGTTCCGCAAGTTTAACTGGAGAAAAGTCATCCGTGCTGTTAATCCACTGCAATCGCCCTTGTGCGACACCATCCATTCCGCATGAAAGCAGAAAATCTATCACAGGTTGCTTGTTGGCTTCTGGTTTTACCGTCAATTTCAATTTATCCGTAAGCTTCTTGTTGAGCTTTTTGAGAGATGATTCAAACTTTGCTGTACGATTCGATCGATTGCCCGAAAGTTCATCTAAAAGAGAGCCCCTTTGCTTCTGAAGCTCATCAATCAATGCCTGCTGGTTTTTGATCAAAATCTCTTTTGGTTTGATGCGTTCAATAGATTGCAGAAGCTGTTGATACTCGAACCCAATTTCACGACCACTTTTTCCTTCACTTGAGGGAAGTTCCTTAAAAGTTTTCTCCAAGGCAGATTCCTCTCCCTGAATTCCAGATTGCAATTGATTTATCAACTCGGTGACGGCATGTTTACTTCTAATGAATTGGCTGTTCCAAGAGTTAAGCGTAGTCTCGGTATCTGCCTTTATCCGATCAAGGACAGCTCTGATTTTCTTCAATAACTCTACATGAGGGAGTTTTTCGAGAGCCGAATCGCTTAAAAAAATGGTATCTGGCAAGGCACCCTTAACATTTTCAAAAGCCTGCTCCAGATTGCTCAGCTCTTCCTCAATCACTCGTCTTTGCAATTGTTTCTCGGTTTCCAGTAAAGGAATGACTTTGAGTTTATCTTCGATACCAAGAGTTTTAAACTGATTAACTTGCTCCAGCAATTTAGGCAACTTGCTGAGTTCGTCTTCCACTGATGCCCTATTGTCAAGTGCTTTGTGTAGCTTGTTCCGATTCTCTTTCAGAGCCACCAAAACCTGCGGAATTTTAGTCTCGAATTCGTTATGCTCCTTGCCTAAAAAGCGGCCGAGCAACCTCTTTTGCGCCTGCCCATCCTGGGCAATTTCATATATCTCATTCTGTCCGTAGATTTCAACTTCAGGAAGAATATCTCGTGGGGTGAAGGTTGAGATATTGCCCGATTCGTCTTTAACGGACGCACTTTCACCGTATCGCCTGGCAATTGTATATTTCTTCCCATTCATCTTGGATGAGCGAACCACCAGCTCAATGCGTGCCTTGGACTTGCCAATATTCTCTCTGATGATTTCCTGATGTTGTTTCTGTGCATTTTTTCCAATGGGATCCAGTTCCAATGCGTAACGAATGCATTCTAAAAGCGTCGATTTACCTGTGCCACGACCACCGATCACCGAGTTCAGATGTTCAGAAAAATCAATGTGCAACCCATCCAGATAGCCGCCGGTAACGGAAAGTGATTCGATACGCGAATAAAATTTTTCCGACACATCACTATTGAGCCGCACCCGTGACTCTGGATCCTGAAACGCCAGTTTGAATGCTTCAAACGATGGTGTGGTCATTTTGATTAGGCAGGTCGCTCTCAGATCTTTTAGTGTTTCTGGTCTTTCGACATCCTTAGCATTTAGTATGGCTATTGGGGTTTCGCGTTTATAACTGGTGTCTTTGTTTAACAAAATCTGACGGTATGCATGGCACTCATCTGTCTTCAAATCGTCAATAGTAGCTGGGATCTGAGCAGCTTTCAGTAATTCATTTTTCCAAACATGAACTAGCTTCTGCTTCAAAATACCACTGTCACTCGTACAATGGGCTGCATAGCAAAAACCTCCTAGTTCTTCTACAATGGCCAACAAATCTTTGCCGCCAAGATTCGAAGGCCACGCGCCATCGGCAAGATTAGTAAGACCAAGCCTGCCTAAATAGCGATTGAGTTGATGCGTATTTGTATTATCAGAAAACAAACAAACAAAATGCGCTTTTTCTGTCGTTGCGATCTCAAATCCTGGAAAAACCAATATTCCTTTTGGTTTCATGATCGCACGAATCGCATCGATGCCATCTACATTACCATGATTGGCAATGCCAAGAATCTTGATGTTTTCATCCAGACAGACCTGTAGAAGCCGCTGGTTATACTCCTGTTCGGACAAACTCTGCTCCTGCCCACGATAGGTCAGATACGAGGCGGGGTTGACCTGCAATGCACACTTCCAGAATTGTGCTTTGGTATATGTTTCAGACATAGTTCATCTCATTGAAGCTCATTGGGTACCTCCAACAAATGGTACAGATACCCACAGAAATGTTCCAGTAAAAAGAGACCATCCCAAAAACTTATGGCAGAAAAAAAGCCACGCCGGATGGAATCAGGCGTGGCTGGCTGTTCTCAAAAAAACTTAGCTGATTAGAGAAAGGATTTTGTTGGATCGCTCCACAAAGTCAGCCATTTTTGCCGGATCAAAATTTCTTTGGGAAATCAGGGCCAGATCGTAGAGGTGACGGGCTACCATGTGGGCTTCCTCACCTTTGGAACTGTCTTTCATGGTAAGCACCTTGTTGACCACTGGATTCTGGGCATTGATTACAAAGGTATGTTCTTCCATGGTTTCGGGGAGTTTCTGACTGGCAAATGCAGACATGTCACGGTAGCGGCGCATGTGTTCCGGCAAAAGAATCATGCCAGACACTTCTGGGGATTTCAGATTTTCTACCCGAATACTGACCTTACCATCCTTTAAGGCTGATTCAAAAACTTCCTTGAGATTGTCTTCACGGGTCTTGTTGTCCTTATCCACAATCGTGGATTTTTTATCCTTATCGAGAAGTACATCATCAAGTTCGGAATCAATTCTCAAAAACTTCCAGTCCTTGTTGTGCATTTCCATATGCTGCATGTAATGAACATCAATAGGATTATCCATAATCAAAACCTCTATACCCTGCTTCTGAAAAAGCTCAAGGGATGAGGATTGAGACGCCGTATCTGAGCAGTAATACACTTTGTTTTCGTGCTTTGAGTGATTTTTTTCCAGATAATCCTTGATGCTTGTGAACTTGCGATCAGGAGTAGACTGAAAAATCACAAGATCGCTTATCTTCTCTGCAAATTTTTCATCCTGTATGACCCCAAACTTCACAAATGGGCTGATGTCATTCCACAATGATTCAAATTTTTCGCGATCCTGTCTGTGCATGTCCTTCAGTTTGTCTGCAATCTTTTTTACAATATGCTGCCCAATTTTTTTAACCCTGGGATCGCCTTGTAAAGCCGACCGTGACACATTCAGAGGGATTTCAGGACAGTCAATTACACCCTGAAGCATAAACAGATAATTGGGAAAAATATCCTCAATCGCATCGGATACAAAGACCTGATTACAAAACAGTTTGATGCGGCCCTTAAAACTCTCAAACTCCTTCTTCATCTTCTGAAACCAGAGAATTCCCCGAAGCTGGAAAGGAGAGTCAAGGTTAAAATGGATGTGAAATAATGGCTTTTCCTGAAATGGAAACATGTTCTGATAGAGCTTCTCATAATCCTCATCCTTGAGGGTATTAGGCTGAGAATTCCAGATAGCCGGCTGTTCATTGATCTGGTTTTCATTTAAATAAAGCGGAACAGGTAAAAAGCCCGAATGGCGGCGCATCGCATTCTTAAGCTCCCATTCTTTCAAAAAATCCTCAGATTCCGAGTTGATGTACAATGTAATCTCGGTGCCGTGTCCTGAAAAATCAGAAATCTCATCCAGGGTATAATTGGTTGAGCCATCACAGGACCAGCAAACGGCCACTTCCCCATCACGATAGGATTGGGAACGAACTTCAACCTTGTCAGCAACCATAAATGAGGAATAAAAACCAAGACCAAAATGGCCAATGATCTGCTGAGTCTCCTGAGCACCCTTGTACTTGTTCACAAACTCAGTAGCCCCGGAAAATGCCACCTCAGCGATATAGCGTTTAATTTCATCCCCGCTCATACCCAGACCATTATCACGAATACGGATGGTTTTTGCTGCATCATCGGTAGTTACCTGGATCTTGTACTCCACATCCTTTTGTGAAGCCTCACCAGTCAGAGAAAGATGCTTGTGCTTGGTGATAGCATCCATTGCATTGGAAACCAGTTCCCGAATAAAAATGTCATGTTCTGAATACAGCCACTTCTTGATAATTGGTAAGATATTCTCGGCAGTGACGGATATTTTTCCTTCTTCGTGAATGCTCATTCCTCAATCCCTCCGGTACTATAAATGCAAATTGAATGTACCCGTCCTACTTGAGAAATTTGTGCCAAAACAGGGATTTCAACTTGAAACACAATCGTGGAAATGAACCACAGACCAAAAAATCCACCCGTACAGGGAAAAGGCCGTGTTTCCTTTTGAAACCTATTCGGTCACAAAACGGTAGCTGGCATAAAACTGATCCAGAGCCTTGGCCAGAGATTCATACTTATCCCGCTTATCTGCCAGGGATAAATTATACATGAGATCCAGGGACTGCTTGGCTGGTGTGCGTCGTCTGTCTCTTACAGCATGCCATATCAATGCCTCAGCCCTGTAAGGAATCAAACCACGGTATTCTCCAGCCCGACCAAATGCCAGAGCTGCGTTTTTATGCTGACCTGTGACCATCAGAATCAGGCCCAGTCTCAACATAGTTTCAAAATCAGCAGGAGCCCGTCGGGCCGTTTCCGTCTGGATAAAAAAGATAGCCTTCAAGATACGGTTGGGGGGAATGACAATTTCTTTGGGAAGCTCTTCAATGTATCCTCTGGCACTGGCAAAGTTACCCTGATGGAATGCCAGATGGGCCTGCATCATCAAAGTCAGATGTTTATAATGTAAAAATGGCTCTACAACAGCCAGAAGCTTTTCCAGATCCACATATCTGCCCTCAAGTAACAGTATTGCCAATATCCCGATAAAAGCTTCATCAGCACTCTGAGGACGATAGCTGGCAGCCTCCTGCAAAATATCCATGGAGGCACTGATTTGACCTTCATACACCAGTCTTTCTGCTCGTTTCATTGCATCTTCAAGTAAGGCCTGGCTCTTTTCGTCCCATTCTTTGGCAATTTCCTCCTGCCTGGAAACTTCAGTTGTACCCATATATCGCTGAAGGGAAGAAGTTCTTTGTTTCAACCATGCATCATAAGAGCTTAAAACAGCCTTAGGTTCTTTTTTTGCCAACACCTGATCGACTCGTTTCCAGGCAGCAATAAAATCTCCATCCTTTCTGGATGCTCCTTCGTAGGTGGGCTGTGGCGGATTGCGTACCAAATCCCTGGTATCGGACTTTTTACTGTAGTTAATCTGCTCATCAGGCACTGGAATCACTGCCTTGTCCGGTGGGGGGGGAATCGGTTTTAACGCTTCAATCCCCTTCGCATAACGAATGGCCACATCCAGATAACGATAGCTGCCCAACTGCAGAATCCCCAGGGCCTTTTCCCAGAATTCTGTTCTTCCTTCTGTAGTGGCAATTCTGTAGTAAATCTGTCCTAGAAGGATCTGAATCCTGTCTCCAAAGGGAGTTTTACGATCCGGCCTTGTTGTAAATCCCTGAAGCATTTCCAAGGCCTCAGGTTCACGGCGAGAATGTAAAAGAAGCAAAGCTTTGTGATACACAGCCCATTCATCCGTTGGATTAATCTCAATAAGTCGTGAAAAGGCTTCAAGAATTGGACCTAAACTGTCTGCAAAAGGTATCACCGTGGAAACCCGCTTCATTCTCTCCCAGTAAATCAGGCTCTGATCAATTTTTCCCTGACGAAAGGCTATTTCGGCCAGAGAATTTAAGCTGCGGTAATCATAAGGGCTTCTATATACAGAGTCCTCAAAATAGTCCTCGGCCTGTTCCTCGCGATCCACGAGCAGATTTAGAACGCCCAGGATAAATCTAAGTTCAGAGTCTTCCTTATCTATTTCAAGCCTGGCCTCAAGCTCACCAATCACCTCCAGGGTTTTTCCCTCAACTACCCTGTCTACAGAAAACTCAATTTTGTTTCTGGTATCTGCCCTCTGTTCATATCCCTTCAGGGGCAATAAGCTCTTAGGAAACTTGCTGGAATCCAGATTCAAGCCAGCAACTTTACCTAAATCAGCCAATAGCCGTCTGGCAAAGTCCACAATATCGGGATTGTCTCCCCCCCGCTTGGCTGCCATAAGCAAGGCATTTTCCCCTTCCCTTGGTTTCCCATCACGAATCAGGGCCAGACCACGAAACAAATCAACCCGACCCCAGGGATAACCTGCCACCTTGGCATCTTCAAACTTGTGTGCCGCAAAAGAATAGGATTTACTGCGAAAATAGGCCATGCCCAGCCTGTAGTGATGCTCACCCACGGAAGGATCAATAGCTATCGCTCTCTGATAGGCCAAAATCGCCCGATCCAGCTGGTTTCTCTGATAAAAATACCAGCCAAAGGCTGCCTGTGTTTCTGATGAATCCGGTTGCAGGGCCTTTAATTTTTCCAGAACTGTCACAGCCTGGGCAAAGTCTCCTCTTGTGCTCAGATACCAGATTTTACCAACCAGGGCTGGCACATAATCCGGTGTCAGTTCCAGGACCCTGTCGAAAAAAAATTCAGCCAGAATCGGTTGTGACAGTTCCTGATAGGCACGGGCAAGCCAGAAGGGAATTTCCATCACATCCTGATGCTCGGCATATTGCAGGCGCAGTTCCTCCACAATCTTCTGGAACTGTCCTTCGCGAAACCAGCGTCTGACATAAGCCACAATCTCGGCAATTCCCAGAATTCTTTCCTGTTCTTCAATACTTAGGGTCTGAAAATATTCATCTCGTTTTTTCAAAAGAGGATCCGAGGATGCCAGCACCAGCTTGGCCTCCTCATTAAATACATGATCAATATTTAAAAGAGCCTCGCGATGCAAAGGCCACTCTGGCAAGGTGTGCTCAATAACCTTGCGGAAAGAAATCAGAGCTTCAGAATATTGCTTCAACTCCGTCTGGATCTGGCCCAGACGATAATAACTGACAGCATCGGATGGATTCTGAAGAATGGCCTGTCTCAAAGCAATCCGGGCCTGATCATAATGTTTTTCTCGATAAAGAATTTCACCCCTTCTGGTGTAAAGAAGAGAGATCATTGCCTGAAAATGATTGGCCGCCGTGGCCAGGATCTGTCCCCCACTCAAATCCCCATCCCTAATCGTCTTTAAGGCTGAATCCCGAAGGCGGGAACTTAAACTACTCAGATTTGTGAGCATGGAATTGGTAGATTTAAGGGTCGATTCGTATCTTCTTCTTTCCAGCCAGACCTTGTTACGATTGATGGTAAATACAAACACTCCCGGAAAGCGTCTATCCAGGGTGGCAAACCGATCAAAAGCCAGAACCTCACCCTTACGCACAAAATGTACTACTCCAATGGCATTCTGCACCGTGGCCATTTCCTGCTCAGCCTTTAATCTTTCCTGCTTCAGCCTTTGTAGGGCCACAGTCTCACTGACCCCAAGCATTTTTTTCCTGACCGACTGAAGGTTTGAATTGTATACCTTCTGCAATCGTTCCAGTTCCTCAAGCACCTGATCCCAGCGACCTAATCGGGAATAGATTCGAATCAGCCAGCGGGTGGCAAAAATGTGAATCTCCTGATCTGCTCCAAGCTCCCTGGCAATCTCAAGCCTTTGTCTGGCATGATCCGCATACCCTTCCAGCTCATACAACCGGGCCAGATTAAACAAAAGATACAAATTGTTGGGTTCTGTTTTTTCAAGTTTTTGCAGGACAAAAACTGCTTCCCGCAAGTGATTATTCGCTACATATTGCCGGGCATAGTTCCCTTCCTTTGGGGGCAAAACATCAAAGCGCAACTGATAGTCTTCCCCTGGAAACATGGGGGCCCGAAAAATTTCCGTGGGATCGTCGCTTAAAACGGCCTTATTATCCGTGAGGGAGAACACCCATAAATCCTGAGGATCCCTGCGTTTCTTTTTCAGAAACTCCAAAACGGCCTCCACCCAGACCGGGTCTTCAATCGGTGTTTTGCGTACCAGTTCTTCCAAATCATCGACACTACCCGTGGCCAAAACAGCCTGAGCCTGACTGCTGCACCAGGAAGTGAAACTTAAAGACAAGAGAATCAGTAAAATGCGAAAAATTGTCATATCGTTCTGTACTGAAGTAATCTATCTCAGATCAGATTGATTTCCAATTGCTTTACTAAGGTAGTTGCAGGAATTCTTTATCTTGTTTAAGATTCTTCTATGCTTGAAGAAACCTCATCACCATCCCGTCAGGATATCTTTGATCTTTTGGAGCTATTACATACGGATAAAGCTTTAGAGGGATTTAATGGGCTGAAACGCATTCTGGTCGAATACCCTCATTCCTCTGTTTGTGATGATGCCCTGTATTTTTTAGGCGTATTTTATGCCCACAAACAACAAAATGATAAGGCATTAGCCTGTATGCAAAGACTGATTCGTTCCTATCCAGCTTCCAACATGATTCATTTTGCCAGGGCCTGGCGTGAAAAGCTTTCCAGAAACTCGGCCCCAGAACTGCCTGAATTTCTGGAGTGCGAAGAGGCTTTTTTCAACAAAAACATCTTTGTAGCCGATCGCATGCTCAAGGAGTTTTCAGAAAGACACCCTAAATCCGTACTTGCTGACAATGCACTGTTATTAAGGGCCATACTCTGGAAAAATCATGCTGAGTTCAGCGGGGAAGAACAAGGTTTTGAAACGGCCAAATCACTGATTCAGACTATTTTGCAGGAATACCCAAGCAGTGATGCAGCTGACTTTGCCCGACAGTTTGACGAACTCAGTGTCGGGAAATAATCTCGTCAATCCAGCCGTTGTAGTTCTGGATTTTTGTATATACCCCGTAGGAGTTTTTCTGGGCACAGCCAAGACCATAACTGACAACACCAATCTGGGTGAATTTACCGGCCTGAGTTAGAAACAGAGGACCACCGGAATCACCCTTGCAGGCATCCTTTCCGCCCTCTGAAAAACCAGCACAGACCATATTAGCTGTTACCAGACGGGCCGAGCCCAGCTGTTCCCGTACCTGCTCCCCATTGGCTGCCACCAACACTTCGATCAGGGCCTCGTTACAGAGATTATAGTCCACCAATGGCAAACTGACTTCCTGTAAAACCTTTGGCCTTTCAAACACGGCCATTTCACCAAACTTGTTCTGGCGGACATTACCCCAGCCAATCACCTTGGGGACATTCGGTGCCTTGTCCAACTCACTGCCCGTAGGAATAAGGCGAACCGGTGGAAATGATTTTACCGGTTCAATCAGACGAATCAGGGCAATATCGTTGTCCATATGACTGACAGCCGGATTAAATTTTTCGTGAGGAATAATTGCCTTGGCCTGAATTCTCTGGGTTCCAGCAACATTTTTCAAATCGTGAACCCCAATCACTAAATCAATCCTGTCTCCGGCAGGCACCCCTACCACACAATGAGCCGCAGTCAAGACCCACTGTCTATGAATCAGGCTACCTCCACAAAACAGTCCCTTTTCTGTAGACTTCCCCCGCTCCACCAGACCTACCATAAACGGATATGCCTGAATCGGGACATCTACCCCACCGACAATAAATGTATCTGGGTATAAATCCTGAAAAAGCTGGCTCTGACTCAGCTCAATCGCAGAAATCCTGGTCAGATTTGCCAACAGAAAACAAAATAATGCAGATAGTTTGATTCTCATACTATACCAATACGGATTAATTCTGATTTTGGTTGCCAAAAACTCGTCTCTATTTCAAAAGGGTTACTCGGGCACGCATATCAATCAGCACATGACTTTTTGCATCATGACTCTGATCATCCTCGTCTTTGTATTTATATTCACACAAATACTTACCCTCTATTTTTGGCCTCTCAACCCCATCCAGAAGGTTACAGGACACACTCTGCTCATCTATTTCGTTGCCTTTTCGTCTCATATTGCGGGAATGCTCTGTGTAAAAAATTCTACCTGCCAAGGTCTTTCCACCAAGATACCGTTCAGAAAATTTGGAATCAAAAGCCCGTTTTAATGCTTCATATTCCAAAACCATGTCTTCAAAGGAAGAATAGGACTGCATTCCAGCAGATACACCTTCATAACCGGGGCGGGAAGTAACTTCTTCTCCATCTGTAATACTTTCATAACACACAACATCCCCATCATGATTGATACACATAAGCACCCGTGCCGATTCTTTCTGACCGGAATCATCCACCGTTTCATAGCTGCAGGTATAATCCCCAAAAACCAGCTGCATAACACCTGTTCCCACCTTCTCACAGGCCAGGGAGCCCTTGACTAACTGCCTGTCTCCCCTCTTTTTAAGCGAAGTTACAATAGCCCGAACCAAAATCTCTTCAGCACCTTTTAAGCCACCTGTATAGAGGCTCCCGGTAACCTCATCAAACTTCTGGCGCAATTCCTGCACATTCTGTCCTAGGGCATCCATATCCATTGAAGTCGTCAAAGACGAAGTGACACTGCTGTTAGCCCCGGACACCTCAATACCAGCAAGTAAAAATCCCTGCCTCAACACTTCAAGCTCAAGCAGGACTTTCATCAAGGCACTGCTTGTTCCTACCTGTATGCCTATTGAAGACTCCTCTGGCAAAGAAATATCCTCTAGCCCATCAAAGCTGATATTCGCATAACTGGATCTAAACAAGGCCAAAACCAATACAATGATTCTCAATTGCTGCATACACTCTCCCGTGTCAGAGAAAGTATAAAAACATTATCAAAATCGTCAACTGTGGTTAAGACCCTTTAGTCATCGAATTGCAATCCAGCTCCTACCTTCCTCAAAAAAGGTCTCATGAATCAATCTGTGATGATCGTGACAACGAGTCACCAGATTATCAATTGTGTCCTTTCCACCCCGGCTTTTTGGCTCAATGTGATGAATTTCGACCCTATATCTTGAATCACAGCGGTTGTTTCTCATTCCGTAATAATTACTAGGGGCTGTTGATCTGTGTCCAGCATAGTCAAAATATAGCCGCAAGTGATTTTATCTCCTGATCCCCTGCTCAATGCGAAGTTTCCTGATCAGTGCCAAAGATCTGTCAATTTCTTCCTTATGATGAAGATAAATAT
>JACFNL010000060.1:0-12996 GCA_019454875.1 Candidatus Cloacimonadota bacterium
CGGGATTTTGTTTGCTGATATCTCAGGTTTCACCAGAATCAGTGAGCAGGTCTTTAAAAACCCGGCCCTGATTGCCCGATTTGTTGAAGAATGGGCCCAGAAAATGATTCGTATTCTTTATGCCAATCATGGAATTTATGACAAGCTAATAGGGGACTGTATTATTGGATTGTTTGGTGCCCCGTTTTTTGATCTGTTGCAGGCCGAAGTTCTTCTAAGACTCATCAGTACTGCCAAGGAGTTTGTAGTTCAGACCAGAGAGATGAATGAAGAACCCTGGATCAAGGAGCATCTGGTGAATCATCCTGGCATGGAACCATTAGGTGTAGCCATTGGAATCAACTATGCTCCCGCCTTTGTTGGGCAGATTGGCCCAGATAAGACCTATACTGGTTTGTCTCAGGGCATGAACAACACGGCTCGTCTCCAGGGTCTTGCAACCCGGGACCAGATCTTGATTCCGGCTTCGCTTATGTCGGTGGCCAGACCACTAATCAAAGACTGTGTGATTCTTAACGAAGAGTCCATGCCTGTAAAAAATGTGGTCGAACCTCTTCGTTTTCACCGTATCATTGTTACATGATTCCCAGGCTGTATCCCAAAGTTTCATACAGGGGTCGCTTTGCACCATCTCCAACTGGCTCTTTACATCAAGGCTCACTGGTAGCGGCTCTTGGAAGTTTTCTGCACGCCAGAAAAGCAGGTGGGGAATGGCTTTTACGAATCGAAGATATTGATCCTCCCCGTGAGGTTTTAGGTGCCAAAGATGAGATTATTTTTGCCTTGGAAGCCTATGGACTTACCTGGGATAGAGACATTCTTTATCAGTCCACCCGTGTTCAGGAATATGAGAAGCTCTTAATCCATATTTCAAACTACACATGTGCCTGTTCCCGCCAGAAAATCAAAATGCAGGGACACCATATCCGCGAAAGCTGCACACCCGGAAAGGCCATTCGTTTTTTGAATCAGGTTCCTGTTTATGATTTTACTGATTTGTTTTTGGGACCCATAAAAATTGCCGAGGATTTAGCTCAAGAAGATTTTTTGCTAAAGCGCAGTGACGGATATTTTGCCTATCAGTTAGCCGTGGTCCTGGATGATTTGGCCCAGGGTATGACCCACATTATTCGCGGCGAAGATTTACTTCTTGCAACGGGCTGGCAGCTAAGTTTAATCAACAGCCTTTGCGAATCTGCCCCATTGTATGGGCATTTACCTCTGGTTTTGGATAAAAGGGGAGTGAAACTCTCAAAACAGAACCATGCAAAACCTGTAAACTACACCGATCCCCTGCTCATCAGGCAGAATTTGATATCGGCATTATCACGACTTGGATATCACCCTCCCGATCTTTCCCACAATGAATTGCTCAATTGGGCAATAATGACCTGATTTGTAACAATTCGTGTCGATTTGTCTTTTCTTTTGTTCGATTCTTGCCTATAATCCATGCCTACGAAGAACTGATTTACACTGGGGAGTCAGAACAATGTTTAGTTTTTTTCGATCTGTTATGGGCCTGGCTATGGCCGGTATGCTACTGGTAGAGCCTTTGTCTGCATTAAGTAACCCACTTCGGGGTGATGTCCTGTATGACGGGTATGTCCGTTACTGGGATGCAAAGTATGATGGTCAGGCAGGCGCAACTCGCAGTGTCGCAGTTGGGCCGGTAGATCTGGAAGAAGGCAGTTCCAGCGGGAATATGTCTTATGGTGTCCGTATAGATACGGGGCGCACACTGACTGATTTGATTTACCAGAAGTTTGATCTGAATTCCTATGCCTTTGCATTTCCTAGAGGTACTGGTGGTGCTGTTGATCTTTCCAATCCGGCTAATTTTATGCAGATGAACCGTGGAGATAGGGTCAATCTGAGTATGGACAGGGTTGATATTCAGATCAGAAACCCATTGGTTCGGAACCGCGACTTTGTACTCAGGTATCTTGCCGGGTTAACCTGGCTTGATGTCAACCAGAGGTTTTATTCCTCAAGACCAGGAGCTGTACCTGGTTCTTTGCAATATGGGGAACTCAATCGGGAAGTCGTGTTGCCTGTGGCTGGACTTGAAGCTGAGTTTTTTCTGGGATATCGTTTATCCTTGCGGGCCCAGTATAGAAATGGTTTTATGGGGATAGGTTCCTCTGATGATGCCAAGTACTCTGAGTATGAAGCAGCCCTGATTTATACACCGGCCAATTCATGGGAAGTTGAGCTTGGTTACAAGGCCATGGATATGGAGCTGACAATTCGTGAAGGTCATGCCGCTGAGCATAAGATTGATACAAAGGCCAAAGGGCCATTTGCCCAGTTGAACTATCTGTTCTGATAAGAGTACTCGAGAGCAGAATCCAAGAGGTTCAGCCAGCTGGCTGAACCTCTTATGCTTTAGGAGTGTTCTTAGATTCTGATGCTTCTTTGGAAACCTCCGAAGATTTGTTCTCCAGTTGTGAGGGACGGGAAGCTTCTTCATTTAAGGTGCTGGTAAATTCCTGTCCAGCCTTGCGAAATTCACGAATGGCCTGACCCACACCTTTACCAATTTCCGGCAGGCGTTTGGGTCCAAATACCACCAAGGCTACAATCAGAATTAAAGTTAGTTCCATTACGCCGATACCAAACATGATGACTCCTTCAAAATTAATCGTGTACAGGATATCACAGCTAATGGGGATAAAGGTCGCCAAAATCCTCTACTTCGCATAATGTATCTTATGTTAACTAAAGTGTGGAAAAAACGAATCGAATATAGCCCAGATATTAAGCGATTGGCCACTAGTCCATATAACTGGTATGCAAATAATAAAAACAGTTTATTTTGTCTAATTTCGCATGTGGTACAATACCGGCCCATGCACAGTTTAATTTTAGCAATTTCAGTGATTTTACTGGTTTTTAGTGGATGTACGAGGCCTGAGGACCCAAAAATTCTGGCTGAACAGCACATCCGAGAGTTTTTAGATACCATTCGCAAAAATGATATCAAGTCAGCCTACCTGATGACGGATCCCCGTTTGCAGTCCGCTTCCACCTATGAGGACTTTTTTGAAACCTTGGACTATTTTAAATTGAATCAGATGGAAAGTTTTACACTGGGTGAAATAAACATAAACAAGGGTGTGGCTACTCTGGAAGTACAGATGCTTATACCTGGATTTGTAATTGCCCCTGCTGAAATGCGTTTTGTGTTAAACAATAATCGCTGGTCCTGTGCCTACTTTTTGGTGAACCGAAAACAGTATTTTATCAATCAGGGTATGCGCGAACCAACCAGGCCGGAAATGGAAAGATTGGCCACCCAGACTTTTTTAGATTTTCAGATTGCCTGTAAATCCTTTAATTTTGAGGACTGGCATAAAACTGCCATTTCCAGGGTCTGGGCACATAAAACTGATCCGATCACATTAAGAGAAAGGTATAAAGACTTTCTTAAAGAACAATTTCAGCTTGCTAATTTCCGTGATGCACGGCTAAATTTGGTATCCTCATCAGGAGTACGCCTGGATGGGAGTTTGTTTTTGAAGGGTGAGTTTTTGTCACGAATTAATGTTATGTTTGAGATGGAGTTTTTGTTTGAGGATTCTGTTTGGAAACCGATTGGATTAACCTTTGGCCTCTGATACACCTCCAAAAACAATTGTTATCGCACCTAAAGCAAGTCTTCCCGTCCGTGTAGAGGATGCCAAGGCGGATTTGTTAAGCTCTGATTCCGATGTCAGAATGCAGGCCGTGCGCGATCTCATTTCCCTTCGTGATCCAAAACAGCTGGATCTTTTGATAGAAGCCTCGAATCGTGAAAGCGATGTTCAGATTCGTTATGAAATCAAAAAAGGCATAGGGATTCTAAAAAACCTGCAACCCCCAAAACCTGCCATTGCAGGAGCGGAAACCCAGGCTGCCAGCGGAAATTTAAAAAAAGTTGAGGAATCTTTATTATCTGAAGACATTGAGCAGGTCAACAAAGCCTTTCGTTATGTGTCCCAGTATCGCTTAAAGCAGTTTTTACCCCTGATGCAAAAAATCAGCCGTGAACGGGATTCAGCATACCAAAGAAGCCTTGTAATCCGTTTTATGCAAACCATAGGTGGAGAACAGTACTTTACTGAGATTGTGGCCTATCTTGGGGATGAAGATCCCAGGGTTGTATCAACTGCCATTGAAGCTCTGGAGGCGATTGGCAATACCAAAGCCCTGGCCTATCTGGCCCAGTGTGTGACCCATCCTCACAATCGGGTTCAAGCCTCTGCCATGAAAGCCCTGTATAATTTGGGGGATCAGACTGCCTTGAACCTCTTTGAAAAAATGGTGTCATCTCCCCATTCCGAGTATAGAAACAGTGCTGCCTATGCTCTTAAGGAAATGAAAATTGAGAAGGGGATTCCCCTTTTGGCCCGCCTCGCCAAGGATGAGGTTGAGTCCGTCAGGCAAAAAGCTTTGGATGGTCTAAAGGCCATGGCTGATGCTGGCTACACTGTGGCCGCCGATTTTATAAAAGGGGATACCTCCTCACTAGATACTATTATTGCCTCCAATGACACTCCCCTGCCCCCCTACCCTATGGGCATGACATTGGAAACAAAACTGCAATGGTTAAGGGGAATTCCGGCTGATGCTTCGGATGCTTTCCGTGAAGAAATTATCCTGGTATTGCCCCAGGAGCATGAAGACAAGGCGATTGCCTCCCTGATTATGGCATTGGCCCGTTTTGTACATGAGGATTCTTCCGAGGCCCTGATCCCCTTTCTTGGCAACCGAGTCGACAGAATCCGGGCCAATGCCGTGGAGGCCTTAGGTACCCTGCTACCTCCAAACAACCGTGATGTTTTAGTACCTATGCTTGAGGACAATAACAACCGAGTGATCGGTAACGCCATCCTGGCCCTTTATGAGCATTACCGCCAGATCTCACTTAAAGCCTTAAGATATCTTGCCGAATCCTCCAACCGCAATGAACAGCTTACTGCTGTGTTTTGTATTGGTGGACTAGAGGCAGATGACTGTTTGAATCTGAGTGAGTACCTGCTGGAATCTCAGTTTTCTGATGTCAGAGAGAAAATGTTAACCGTCCTGGAACGGCTGTCAACCGATTCGGCTATGGCCATGAGAATTCTAAAACAGAACCGTTTACGAATGGCTATGTTTGAACCACAGGTGGAAAAGGTAGTACCACCAGCACCAACTCCGGCCCCAGAACCAGTCCCGGTGGCAGTTGTTCCTCAAGAAGCAATAACACCTGCTGTATCTTTGCCACCACCACCTAAGCCTGCTGCAGTACCTGCCAGCAAAAAGCCGCCTTCTGTGGCTTCTTTAACACCTTCCTCACCCCAGCAGAATAAATCAGTGTTTGATGATTTGAACTGGCCAAGTGTTTATGCTTTTTCTGCCAGTCTTGGTTTTTTAGCTTTTATCTGTGTGAGCAGACTCTTAATTACCTCAGACAGTAATTTTCAGAATTTTGTCATGGTACCCATCAAGAGCCTTTTGTTAGGGGAGTCCATTCATTGGCTTCTGTTTTTCGTTGTAATCCCCTTTTTATGTATCTTCTTTTTGGCCGTAAATTTTGAAATCTTGTCCAGGATTCCATTTTTAACTGGTTTTATTGCCGGGTTGTTTTTGCTTTTGTACATCCCCTCAATTAATTATCTGAAAATAAGTTCAGGACAGGGATTTAACTTTTTGGGATTTTATACGGCCGAATCCTGGTTTAACCTGTACTCGTTTTCCTATCAGCTAGCTCTAATGTTTCTTAATTTGCCGTTTTTTTTCCTGCCAGGAATTTTGGAAGGTATCAGCTTTGTTAAGGAACAGGCCTCTAAAATCATGTTATCCGTAATGGCATTTTTATGTTTGACCAGTATGCTTTGGCTAGGAGCATTAAATTCAGCTTCCTTTTATGAACTGGAAACCAGAAGAATTCGTAACCTGGAGTCTTATCTTCTGACTCAGTTAAATCAGGTTCGTGCTCTTGAAGAAAAAGTGAGATACGAGGAGTTAAGCCTGGATAACAAACTGGCTACTGCTCAAAATCCTATGGAAGTTCGTCTGGCTGAAATCAAACTTCAGGAGATTCGTGCAGAAAGGCGAAGATTAAGACTGAGTATCTTTGAGCTTGAAGAAAGGCTTAAAAAACAGGGTCTTACAATTAAGAATCCCTGATTAACGGCGGAATTTGGCCGGAACTTTTGGGGTAAAAGTCTTGCCGTGGTTTTTTATAATAGTTCCGATCTCAATCACACCTGTGTATTCAGGCTGAATTCGTGCCTGACAGCCAAGCCTTATAAAATCAGGAAAGCGATTTTGCTCAAGCATTCGGATTTCGGCTGTGGATGGATTGCTAAGACCCATCATGCCATCAAGCACCCTGATTTTACAGGTAGCACACTTAAGCTCTGCCCCACAACTGTGGGTCATGGGAATTTTCTGATTCAGAGCCAGGGTCAGGACTGAAATTTCCTGAGTAACCTCAACATCCAATTCCTCTTTGGAAAATCGAACAAGTGCCATAAGTGCTCGATTTTACCACCGTCTTGGTAAAACACAAGACCAAATGTTACAATTAAAGAAATGCGAGGTGTGCCATGCGCCACCAGACAATGTTAAAAAAAATCTTCCTTTACAAATTCTTTGATGATTGTGTCTGGTTTTATCCGTGTATCGCTATTCTGTTAGCCCACAACGGATTGAACCCGGGCATGATTGCTGTGTTTTTTGCCTTATGGTCTGTTGCCTCCTTTTCTGGAGGTATCTTTGCTCCCATCTGGTTTAGTAAACACGGTCGTCAGGCAACACTAATCAAACTACAGGCTATCAAACTTTTCTGTTTTGGCCTGTGGCTTCTTGTTCCCCACAATCTGGTATTCTGTTTGGCTATTTTATGTTTTGGTGTACAGACTTCTGTGACCAACATTGCCTTAAAAATGAAGCTTACTGATGTTTTTGCCGATGAAGAACCTCATCACTTGAGTTCCTATCTAGGAAGACTAAGTTTTGTCTCCAGCATGGCTATGGTGATTAGTGGTGTTGCGGCTTCCGTATTTTTTGAACTTGGATTTGAATTTCTTATGATAAGCACCCTGGGATTTTGGGTCATCGCCTTAGTGTGTCTTAAAGATTTAAAATCCGGTAACTCGACTTATTGTCCGGCTTATCCCATAAAATCCCTGATTCGTTTACCAAAACGATTGATGGCCTTGGCCCTGGTTCCTGCCTTTACATTTTCACTGCTTGCTTCGTTTGGAGAAATGTATCCTCTGATTTTAAGCGAGGCCGGGGTGGAAATGTCCCTCATCGGATACTGTCTGGCTCTTCTGACTCTCGCAGAAGCTTTTGGGGCCTTAATTTTTGCTACCTGGAAGCATTTTGAGTGGATTGGGCTTATCAGTGGGATGGTTCTGTTTCTTGGCAGTCCCTATTTTCCTAAACTTATGGCTGTTGTGTTTATTACATTGGCCATTGCCATGATTCAGGCAGCCATTGTCAGAATGGACGCATTGGCTCAGTGGGAATCTTCTGTTTTTGAACGAAGTCGTGTGGCTGCAATTCGGGAAATGGGAGCAGAACTTATGGTAATTCCCCTGCTCTTGGTATTTGGCCAGATCTTAAACCATTTTGGAATCAATCTTTTATCCTTAGTGATCTCTGTGTTTTTAGCCGTTTTTGTTTTGATCTTAGCTTTGAGCAAACGATTTTTGTATCGCTCTCCTGCCCTGCACTGCGATCCAATCAGAAATCATGCTCTACCCTCCGATCACAGAGGTTTCTTAAGCAGTTACAACCGCAAAATGCTCTGGCTTGGTCTTTGTTACCCTAGCCCGCTTGAAAGAAAAATGGTTCCAGATTAAGTCTCTTTAATACATTCCAAAATGGTCTGGGTACTGCATAATATGCCCACGGTTTTTGGTGGCTAGTTCCAGAGCATAAATTCCGTGGCCCTGCACCATAGTTACACTAAGCTTTTCTTTCTGAAGGTAGTCCTGAAAAGCATTAAATGCCTCACTACTGACCAGGGACCAGTTTTCCAGAAGCTGTCTGGCCCGATCACGAATAGATCGTCGGGCATCATCCATCATATTTAAAAGCATAGGAATCAACGATGGTTCCTGAAGGCTGCCTATACAATAAAGGCCGGTCAGCACTTCCCTTTCTTCCGTGTGCTTAAGCATTTTTTCAATTCGCTCCCTGATCAGGGGCAAGAAGTCTACCAAAAATCGGGAGGAACGGGATAAGGCCGTAATTGCATTACCACTAATCCGGTTGTTTTCATCGTCCAGATAGTTTAGAAAAAAATCAAGCTCGGAATCGGGGCAGGAGGTAGCCATAGCTTCCAGAACATTGGCTCTGATTCTGTTGTCTTCAGAGTGTAAAAAACAGATTAAAAAGGAGCGTTTCTCAACCCAGGGAACATCCAGTACACCAAAGCTTAACAATGCGGTAGCCTGTTGTGAAGGGTCAGGCTCATTTAAAATCATGTCCTGGGCTTCTGTGTAGTTTCGTGCCCTTAGTACCCGAACAGCCGCACTCCTTTTTTCAATCGAAGAGTCGGGATTAAATCCCCGTGCAGACAAAGAATCAGAGGCTAGTTGTGCATGGGCTTTAACAAGTTCGGATTCATCTCTGACAAGGAGCTGGGTCAACTCGGCAAATGGTAATTCCACACTATCAGTAATATATTGACAAAGAGCAATTTTTTCCCATTCTTCCAGTTGCCCCAAAATTTTGGACATGATAATTCCGACTTTTCTGGCACCTAAGGACTTAAGATTTCTCAGAGCAGTTTCCCGAATCAATAGGTTGTCATGGGTACTGGTCTTTAAAAGCATTCTTACAGATTGGGTGCTTCCAATGTAGCCAATACTGTCCAGGGCTGAAATCACCAAAAGAACCTGATCTGAATCAAGAAAGCCCAAAAGATTGGGAAACCAGCGTTCCGGAGAGAATCTCATCAGATAAACACAGGACACTCCCACTACAGGGTCTGTATGGGTTTCCTGAACCTTTATCATGAGAGGCAAAAACTCGATTCTTTGATTGACAGCACAATAATGACAGGCCCGGCTCTGCATATCCTTGTCCGTGCCCAGTAAAGCGATGCGCACAGCATGTTTGGTTTCCCGTTTTCTAAGCGATGTTTTTCCAGACTGGATTGCCTCAAACTCATTTAAGGATCGTTTTAACTCAAACCGAAGCTCGACATTGTTTTCTTTGGATAACCTCTGTTCCAGTAACTGTATGGCAGTACTGTTGCCCAGAATCTCCAGATCGCGAATTGCTATCTGACGAATCAGTGGGTCAGGATGATTCAAATCCAGGATTTCATGGCTGGTTTGGGACATTTCAGATCCTTACCTGTTTCACGATGATTCGTTAAAAGTTCAACCAATCCACTCACCGTGCTTTCAACGGATTGTTTTGTACAATCATAGCTTATATCGGCCAGATTTTCATAGACCTGGTTACGCCCCTTCTGTGTGTTATATACCTCATCCAATACATCTTTATATCCAGGCAGCAGAGGTCTGTTCATCTGCCCTGCTGTATTCATTCGTCTCAGTAAAAGCTGTTCAGGAGAAACCTTAAGATAGATGCAGATGCCAAACCTTTGAGACAGTACCTTATAAGAACCCTCATACATGGGAGTACCTCCCCCACAGGCAATCACAGTATTAACCCGTGAAATTGCAAGAAGTGCTCTTTCCTCAAGTTCACGAAAGCTGTTTTCCCCACGCCCCATAAAGATGTCAGAAACCGAGACCCTTGTCTGACTGCTGATGAATTGATCCGTATCCACAAAATCAAGGTTCAGCTCCCGCGCCAAAAGAAATCCAACCGTAGATTTCCCAGAAGCCCTGTGGCCAATCAAAACTATGCTTTTCATGACAACTCTTTTGTAAACAGATGGTTCTGAATTCTGGCCTGCTCATAAAACATTTCCAGACCAGCAATAGTAACACAATTTTTGGAACGGGCCGCTTTAAGAAGTGGTGTGTCGGGATTGGCATACACAGATTCCACAATAATTGTGCTTTGTTTAACACAGTCTGATGGGAAGGGAATCTCCAGAGGATCTTTCATGGCACAGGCACTGGCCTGAATAACTAGTGTATCCAAAAGATCAATCTCAGTACCATAGGATCTGTATTGAATACCATACCGCTTTGCGAGCTCTTTGGCTTTTGATTCAGTACGATTGATCACAGTCATAGGCAGTCCCAATTTCAAAAACTCACGGATACAGGACTGAGCTAAGCCCCCGGCCCCCACAATTACAATTTGTTTGATTTTGTCGCTCCAATCCGAAATTTTTTTTTGAAGAAGGCCTGAGATTGCCATTACATCGGTATTAAACCCCTGCCATCCAGTATCAGATAAAAGCACTGTATTGATTGGATCATCAAGGCCTAAAATCTTGGACATTTCAGACTTAAGAGGCATGGTGCAGGCCAGACCAGCTAATACATCCGGTGCATGCTCCAAAAGAATTTGAGGGTATAAAGTCGGCATTCTTACCATACAATGCGGCAAGTTTTTTTCTAAAAACCATTGATTATGAACCTTTGGACTTTGGGAATGTGAAACCGGATCCCCACACACTGCAAACATTTTACTCTGATTGCCAAAGGATCGTGGATAATATTCATCCCTTAGTTTTTCCAGACAAACCTGACCTGGGGCTGTTGGATTCTTCAGGCAGAAGTAGGACCATTTTTGTTTAAGAATAGGAGCACAGATTCTTAAAAACTCCCCCCCTTTGCCCATGACCGATAAAACTCGTTTTACTGAAGATAGGTTTTTATTCCACTGTCTTAAAAACTGGCATACCAAAGCGGAGTCATCACTGGGAAAGGCCAGTTTAATTATGGAATGGGCAAAAATCCTGGAGTACCCAGCAATTTCATCCAGTAAGTTCCAGGCAGATTCAAGACTGGGAAGATGCCAGCTTAATATCAGCCTGTCATTACTGATAAAGGACAGCTGGTTTTGATGGGCTACAAAAAATCTGAAATCACAGTCTATCCAGTCAAAGCCATGATTAAAAGCACTGAGGTAATTAAAAACATTGGGCTTATCTGCAAAATGATGTGTGTAAATCAGGGGCAGATTAAACTGGGAACGAATCAAAGAAAAATCAAGGGTTTTTTCTGAATCATGCCGGATCTCAAGACAATCAAAATGACTTAGACAATCCTGATTCAGATCAGGCTGTTCTTCGCATAAAACACTTAAAACACGCATCAGAAACCTAGGCAAAACACTCTGCAAAAGTTTCCTTAACCGGATTTTTTAACTCAGCAAGAGAATATCTGCTCACAGTATGAACCCCATCCCACAGTTCTCCCACCTCTCTTAAAAATACAAATCCAATACTTTGATTCCGATTTTTTTTATCTCCCAGGCAGCGATTTAATACCAGGTGCCCATCAGGTACATGAGGAAGTTTATAATTCATTTTCCTGACAATTCTGGCAATTCTGGCTGGCAGAAGTGGTGAGGTGTTATGAAGCTTGCAAGCAAGACTGGATTCAAGCCAAAGGCCATAAGCCACACAGATCCCATGGGGAACCTGATACAAAAATTCAGATTCAAGGGCATGTCCTATTGTATGCCCAAGATTGAGCATAGAACGAAGGTTAAGTGTTTCCTGCGGATCGGCCTTTACAATTTTTTCTTTAAATCTCATACAGCTGTCAATCAGTTTTAAAAGCTCTCCTGAATCCGAATATCCCTGATTAGGATTCATGGACTCAACTAGTTGAAATTCCTTGTTTGATATCAGAAGAGAGGTTTTTAGCATCTCCCCAAAACCTGAATTAAATTCGATCTGAGGCAGGGTCCGTAAGCAGTCAGGATAAAAAATAAGATTGGCAGGTTCATGAAATGTGCCCAAAAGGTTTTTTACTTCACCAAGATTGATAGCAGTTTTTCCACCAATTGCTGCATCTACCATGGATAGAAGGCTGGAAGGAATTACGATCCAGGCAATTCCCCTATGAAAAAGACTGGCAGCCAGTCCACATAAATCACTGAATGCACCTCCACCCATAACGATTAAAAGGGAGTGCCGGTCCAGATTTTCCTGATGAAGAATTCCCAAAATTTTTTCAAGATTCTGAAAGGACTTAAAACCCTCACCAGAGGATGGGATCTCAATCAACTTGGCATTTTTAAACAGGGCCGCTTTAATATGCAAAGCATGGACTCTAACATTTGTTTCACATAAAAAAAGTACCTGGCTAGCAGATTGAATCTGATAATTCAGCCTTTGCCAGGATGAGGTTTCGTTGGCATAAAGAGGTAAAAATATATCTTCTGGTATGTGCATGGACTAGCGGGATTTTATCAGAGACTTGACCGATTTATAAAACTGGGGAAAAGATATATCCACACACTTATTGTCGTCCAGAAGGCAGGACTCCCTGCATAAAAGTGAGGCAATGGAAAAGGCCATGGCAATACGATGATCCCCAAAGGTAGTGATTGGACAACCCCGTAGACTTGATTTACCATGAACCACAAATCCATCTTTTAAATCATCAACTAAAACCCCCATTTTTCTGAGATTGGAAACTATGGCATGCACCCTGTCGGATTCTTTGGTGCGCAGTTCTGAAACCCCCTCAAAATAACTGTCCCCTTCCGCCAAAGAAGCAGCCACGGCCAGGATCGGAATCTCATCAATATAATGAGGCATATCTATAGCCTTAGGAGAAATTGGGCCAAGATTAGAGTACAAAAACTCCACATCCCCCCGTAACTCAAAGTCCACACAACTCTGATTAAGAATTCTGATTTTGGCTCCGGCATCCATTAAGAGATTCATCCAGGCAATTCTGGTAGGATTTAACAAAATGTCTTTCAGAATGAGATTCGAGCCAGGAAGAAGCAAGGCTGCGATTCCAAGAAATGCGGCCGAGGAAGGATCTCCCGGAAGATGAGTGCGTAAAGGCATCAGTGCCGATTGCAAATGCCCCATGGTGATACTGTTTCCTGAAGAGGCCG
>JACFNL010000060.1:13006-21381 GCA_019454875.1 Candidatus Cloacimonadota bacterium
GAAGCATTTTTTCAGTATGGTCGCGAGTGGAATGTTTTTCCCTAATGGTTGCGCCTTCAGGGCAGGCCATAGCTGCAAGCATAAGGGCTGACTTCACCTGAGCACTTGGAACTTCCAAATCAATATCACAGGATTTCAGATTTCGTTCCGAACCTATGTCAATCGGGGCATGACCGTTATCTGTCTGTATGGGCATGCCTAATTTCTGTAATGGCTGGGCCAGACGGTTCATAGGTCTTCGCATCAGACTCTGATCCCCACTCAGTTTCCAGCTTCCCGGAAAGTGGGCTAAAAGTCCACCTAGAAGCCTCATGGTAGTTCCTGAATTTCCACAGTCAAGAATCAGGGGTAAATCGCAGATGGCCTGTAGAGTTCTGGGAAAACCAGGCACAAAATTGCAGAAAAGCTCCAGCTGGTTGCGGCCTTCCATGGGCCGAACACCTAAAAGATGGGTACAGGCCAGAGACTGCAATACATCCTGACCTGTGGGCAGGTTTTTAATCTGGGAAATCCCCTTGGCCAGGGCAGAAAATAAAATGGCACGGTGAGCCAGGGACTTATCCCCAGGAAGTGTTGTTTCTCCACAGATTGAAATGTTAGGGCCCATCATGCGTTGAAGCCGATTCTAGCACAGGCGATTCAGGCTTTGCATGAGGAGAATAATGGTGCGCTTCCATAATGTTTGCTGACACCCGTTTCCACATACTAATCACAATCAGTAACAGGGCAAAAGCCCCCAGATAGTTGTAAAGAGCAGTTAGATTAAAGGCAAAATGAAAAAAGATACTGGAACACAAAGCCTTAAAGACAAATTTTCGGGAATCCCAGTCTGGTTCCATTTTGGCAATTCCTAACGCAAATCCATAAAAACTGCAAAAAAGGGCATGGGCAGGCATAGTCAGGGCACTTCTGACAAGAAACAGATTTTCAAATCCGTAGCCTAGATAATAAAAAATATTTTCTACAAAGGCAAAACCAAGTCCGATAGCAGCTCCATAGACTATACCATCCATAGGCTCATCAAATTCCTCTAAAGGATAGGCGTAGCGTTTCAGAAATGAAAACTTGACCAGTTCTTCCGCAATAGGGGCTACTAAAACTGCCCCAAACATAGCCGAAACAACCATGGCCGTGGCATCGATCCACTGGTTCTTGGGCACTATAAACAAAAGGCCCGCTCCCATAAACGACAATATCTGAGACACTACCCAGGAAAGAGCAACAGCAGGAATGACGCTGATTGCTCCGAGCCAGAACATACGCCAGACCAGATGGGGAGGCTCAGGTTCAATTTTGTCTTGCCGGTAAAAGATCCACATCCAAACAATTGCGGGAGCAATTGCAAAGACAAGTAGCAGGAAAAAATGATTCACAAAAAACTACTTCTTCAGCTCTGAAACAACAAAATCAAAAACTTCCTGATTGCGACTCAAATCAATATGATTTAATGGAAACTCCTTAACCGCCTGAATTTTAGCTCCCTGAGCGGTCAATCCCTCGGTGTGTGTGGCACTAGCGAGGTATAAAAGTCCATCGGAAGGAGCGGCTAATTCTGCCCCGATTGGGATTTTCCAGTTTTCATACCGTTCATCATAGATTACATGGTGGGTCCCGGCCACAATCACGGCACTGACAGAAGATGGTAAACCCTTGCGATTCAACATTTCAATCATGCGTCCCCCAGCAATTCTGGCCTTTTCCAGTCCATCAGACTGTAAAAAGAGGCTAGTACCACCTTCGCGCAAAATCTTGGCTGAATGATTCATATCTGTGGTCATGGAAAGAACCCCATCCTTTACACCTAACAGTCTCTGATCATGAATCATTTGTAACTGACCTGGCCAGAAACCGGAATGAATGTGGTTTTCACCCATATCTTTCCACAAGCCATAAAGAAGCATACTTGATGCACCCATTGGGGCAGGAATTTTGTTCGAGGCTATGGACAGGTTGTACATGTAATAACGAAACGGTGTATCCAGACCACCTAAGGGCCCGCACTGAAACACAATACGGCGAACATCTCCCCGATAAGGAGTGATAAATTTCATTCCGTATTCCTGACCGGCACTTTGTACATATGCCCGGGCAGCCATGGCTCCTTTGGAAAAGGTAACCAGATCTACCTGAAAACCAGAGTCACTTTCCTTACCTAAAAGCTGACGGATTCTGGTAATGGCATTGGCAATCTGCTCTCCCTGGAAAATATTGTCCCCATGATAATGACTAAAGCTTATGGCAAACACGGAAAATCCAGCTCCAGCCAGATGTTGCATCAGACCAGTGGATTGAGTGTGGTCTTCAGCATAAGTGCTTTTAGGATGAGCATAACGACGGGTCGCATCATCATTGGCCCCATGAATCAACAAAACTGGATTGGGGTGTCTAGCAGTCAAATAACTGGGAGCGGCATACAGGGCAAACACTGAACTGTGAGGGGATTTACTGCCTAAAGCCTTTACTGTCTGAGGATAAAACTGCTCTAATTTGGAGTGAAATGCTTCCCGGGGAAATCTTGGATGTTTATCCTTGTGTCTTTCTATCAATGCCCATGGATACACATCGTTTGTGCTTGATTCCAGGACGGAGCGGGAGTTCTCTGCTTCAAATATAGCAAGAGGTTCCCCGGTAAAATATTCTGTTGCAGAACTGATTGAAATGAATCCTATAAAACCAAGGGCGCAAGTTATGCAAACCAGAGGTTTCAGGAAATTGACACCAGCCATCGTATATCCTTTCCAGTAGCCAGAATAATATACGCTAGATGAGGAAATAAGTTACACAATCCTTTGCAGTTCTTGCAGAATTTTATCCAGACTTTCTGCTTCTGCAGTTCGGCCCCGTTTTATACACCCTGGTTTGTAAATCCTGATGCGTCTTAACAATTCTTCGTAAACCTCAAGCTTTTGTGTATCACTCAGGGTAAAATTGTAATATAGATTTACAAGACTCTGAATCCGGTAGCGATCCAGGGCCTCCACTGTTTTTGAGAGCTGATCCTCATGTCCCCCATATTTGATAATCTGAGGCTCAGAGATAAAATGTACAGGATATTTTGCGGTGATTTTTAACCATAAATCATAGTCTTCACAGGCAGGTAGTGATTCATCAAAAAGACCAACCGATTTGAGAACCTCTTGGTGAATAACAATGGATGATGGGCTCATGGCGCAGAGTTTTAAACTCTGGGAAAAGATGGAACCACCCTGTTTTTTATGGTGATTACACTGATTCACCCTAACTCCATTGCGAATCCAGATTTCCTCGGTATGGCATACCATTGCCTTTTGAGCCAAAAGCACTTCCCATTGTTTCTGAAGTTTGGAAGGCAGCCATTCATCATCAGAGTCTAAAAATGCCAGATAAGTACCACAGGATGTTTTGATACCTACATTTCTAGCATGGCTCACTCCCCTGTTTTTGAGGAGGCGAATCACCCTGATTCTAAAATCCATTTGAAGGTTAAGCCACTCAGAAGTACCATCTGTACTGCCATCATCAACCAGAATCAGTTCAAAGTTTTTATGTTTTTGCTCTAAAACCGATTTTACCGCCCTTGGTAATACTTCCAGGCGGTTATAGGTTGGAATAATGACACTAAAATCCGGGTTCATGAGATCGTTTGCCAGGATGGTGGCCTTTTTTCCAAAAATGCCGTTAAGCCTTCCTGTCCTTCTACGGATACTCGAAGAGCGGCAATCAGTTCTGTTGTTTTCTGCCGTTTTTCCTTCCAGCTTAAATCATCTAGCTGATACAGCATAGATTTAACCGATTTTAATGCCTGGGGAGAGTTTTTACTTAAATCTTTTAAGAGTTTATCCATTCGTTCATCAAGCTGCTCCACACAGCCAAAACATTCATGGATCAATCCAAGCCTCAAAGCCTCCGAGGCATCAAATCTTTCCCCGCTCAAAAAGTATCGGGTAGCTGCCGAAATCCCTATTTTTCTCACCACAAAAGGAGCAATCACAGCCGGTATCAGACCCAGTTTTACCTCAGTGAAGCCAAAATTGGCACTACCCACGGCCAAAGCAAAATCACAGGCTGCCACCAGACCAGCACCCCCACCTAAGGCCGCTCCCTGAATCCGTCCAATCACCGGAACCGGGCACAATAAAATGGACTCAAACATATCAGACAGGCACAATGCATCCTTCTGATTTTCTGCCTGAGTGTAATGAATCATCTTCTGCATCCACAAAAGGTCAGCTCCTGCGCTGAAGGATTTTCCAGAAGCCGACAATACTACTGCTCGAATCTCGGGATAATTGTGAATATCAGCAAAGGATTCTGTGATTTTCTGAATCAGTTCTTCATTAAAGGCATTGTGTAACTCGGGCCTGTTCATGCGGATATATCGCACATTTTTTACAGTTTCTATTTCAAGCATGTTTCCTCCAGATTCATTTTTAACTCTTCCAATTCCTCAAAGAAGGCCCCGTTAAAAGCGGGAAATCGAAACCACAGGTGGGCATCAAGGCTCTGTTCATCCAGATGAAAACTTGGTGGAAGCCTCTCCCTACCTCCGGCAGTCTGACAGAATGAGGTTAAAAACTGTCTCACAAATCCAAACAGTTCATGTTCGGTGTATTGTGGATACCTCCCTAAAAGTTCAGAAAAAATGGACTTGGGTCCACGGCGTTTTAAGACAGCTGCCCTTTCCATATCTCCTAGAATAGACAATGGAATACCTAAAAGTGAGCGACCCTCACAGTCGATTCCGGCCCAGTTACATAAAAATGTCTCAGATATTCCACCAAATGGGGCCAGATCACAATGGGCCTCGCGGGTAACATCCCAGAGCCCAAGACTGATTTCACTGCGATTGATTGGAGAACACAACAGGGTCTGTTTTGCCATAGGCTGTGAATAGTCAACCATGCCTGCGTAGGTGTAGGGATGAGGCAGGAGACCTGAGAGTTTTAGCATACAGCTATGGGCCAGATTGGAGGATCCTTCTGGAAGAACCAGGGAGGTACACCCCTTTCTTTCAAGCCAGTCCCTCAGTCCTAAGGCAAGTATATGGGAAAATTCTTCATGGTATTCCAAAGCCTGAGTTAATTTAGGAGGCTCAGATTCAACCATATCTTTTCTGAAGTGATGCGAATCAAATATCACAAGTTTGTCATCCAGATTTTCTGTCAGCGACGATACCCGTGAGATCAGGGAGCGGTTATATTCTAAATCCACGGAGCAGATAATGAGATTGGCACGATCAAATGAAAATCTGGGACCTAAAGCCCTCACTTTGCCTTCGGAGGCAATCAAAGCACCCCCATCAAATACAACCCTTCCCGATTCACAACCATTAAGGTTGGAATATAAATACACTGCTCCAAAAGCCCGGGATGCCTCCATTACAAAGCGTTTTCTTACCTCAGCCTTACCAAAGGAAAAATGGCTGGCACTAGGATTTAAAATGATATCCACCCCTCGCCTTGCCAGAAGATTTCCCGGTCTTTGAATAGACCAGGCATCTTCACAAATCTCAAATCCTAGCCTTACACCACCAAAATCAAAGACCAGATCTCCTAAAGGAATTTCCAGGCCAGCCTGACGAAAAATTGTATACACCCCATCCCGGGAAGGTTTAAACCATCGTGGTTCATAATGCACCCCATCCCCAGCCAGATTTTTTTTTGGCACAATTCCAATAATTCTGCCGTCTGCCAGCACACAGGCACAATTTAAGATCGACTTGTTTAATGAAACGGGCAGACCAACACAGACCACCATACCTAGTGTATGCGGAGCCAATTCAAGAACCTTGTTTAGAGCCTTTTGCAAAAGTTCCGGGCTACTGAAAGCGTCTTCACAGCTATAACCTGTGACACAAAGTTCCGGCAGGCATAAAATTTCCACATCATTGGCCCGTGCCTCTTCAATCGCCTGAAGTATTGCCGAAAAATTGTGGCTCCAGTTCAAAGGGATGGTGTTTAGGGAGGCAGCAGCGACTCGAATAACAAACATTGCAGTTCCTTGATTTACGAAGAAGTCCAGGCATTGTATCATGCGCCCATGAGTAAACAATTATCCGAATTACCCTTAGAACACTGCTTTTACGAAAGGCCAGGAGCCAGTCGAGTTCTGATTTGTCTGCATGGAAGAGGAGATTCCATGAACGGACTGATGTGGCTTAGGCACTATCTTGATCTCTCTGAATTTCATCAATTGTACTTAAATGCTCCCGATTCCTGGCCAACCCCCTATGGAAAAGGATATTCCTGGTATCCCATGAAACCGGATCACAAAACCGGCATT
Source organism: Candidatus Cloacimonadota bacterium (assembly GCA_019454875.1). GTDB lineage: Bacteria > Muiribacteriota > UBA6191 > UBA6191 > UBA6191 > UBA6191. Next base: position 19,268 of record JACFNL010000060.1, read on the forward strand.
TTTCGTAGTGCCGAGCTAGTCAGCCAGGTTCTGGATTCCCTATCTCAGATTGGTCTTAAAGCCAGCGATGCCATTCTCTTTGGATTTTCTCAAGGAGCAGTCATCAGCCTTGAAACGGCCCTGTCCCGACGAAGTGATGTTTTGGGAGTCATTGCCATCAGCGGCTTTGTTTTTGAGGCCGAACGGCTCAAAAACAGCATGAATACAAATCAGAAAATAACCCCGGTTTTGATGACTCATGGGTTTCAGGACAGTGTTTTAGATTACGAAATTACCAAAAACCAGGCTGAGATCTTAAAATCCGTAATGCCAAATCTTAGGTTTGAGGGAATGAGCAAAGAGCACCATATTGTAAATCAGGAAATTGACTGGTATCGGGATTTTTTACTGGCATGTCACAGGGAAGCATTACGGAATGGAAAATAGGCATCTTCTCAAAGACAAGGAGTTTTTGCGTCGGCATATCCTGAGACTTCAGGATTTAAACAAACCTCAGGATTTTCAGACACTCTTTTCAAGGCCCGCACCTCTGGTTTTGGATATTGGCTCAGGCAAGGGCGAGTTTGCCACAACTATGGCCACTCTATTTCCCAATCTGAATTTTTTATGTATTGAAAAAAGGCCGGATCGCACCCTGGCAACAGCCAAAAGAAAGCTTAAAAACAACCTGGATAACCTGTTTGTTTTTCAGGGAAAAATCGAGCATCTGATACCCCATTGTTTTTTTAGAAACAGCGTTCATAAAGCCTTTATGAACTTTCCCGATCCATGGCCAAAAAACGCCTACAGAAACAGAAGAAATCTGAATCCCGAATTTTTGAATGAAATTTATGATCTGTTGGAAACCGGGGGCGATTTTCATTTTGCCACAGATGTAAAAGATTATGCTGAGTACGCCTACTCCCTTTTGAGCCAGCATCCAGGATTTAAGAATCAGAATACTGCTCCCTGGCTTACGGAAGTGTCCTCAGAATACAAAACCCTGTTTTATCATCACGCGGCCAAAGATGGGTTTTCCAGCCATTTTTTACATTTTAAATCCGTCTAAACTGTTGCCAACCAGTCTCTGGCTAATTCCTGGTAATAGATATAATCCTTGTTCTTTAATGAAATTTCTATTTGATTCCATGCCTTTGTCTGTGCTGCTTAATAAGAACCAGGGATCTCTCTATCTCTTCCCGATAATGAAGATAAATATGATGCGTTTCACAAAGGGTCGTTAAATTCTTAACCGTATTCTGGCCCCCATCTTTCACCGGTTTTATATGGTGAATGTCCAGAAACCGTCTGTGATTACACCTGCGACCATTTTTTTGAAAGCTGCAACGGCCCTTATCTCTTAAAACCACCTGATTTAAAATATGCTGTGGGATAGATTCTCTTTGGTTATCCGTGACAGATGATTTGACTGGTTTGGTTGTTTGCCCGGCATCCTGCGTGACAGACTGACTTGTTGGGCCTGGTTTACTGCTTGGGGTAGACTTCTTCGCCGTGACAGATTGTTTTGCTTTTGCTCTTTCTGCCTTCATCACCGGGTCATGTCTGGCTAAAGCCTCATTTAGGGCCCACTCAAATACTTCAGTTAAGGTTTTGTTGCTCTGGCATTTTTTGGAATAAACATCCTGGGCCCGTTCCGCCAATGCTTTGAAGTCCTCAGTGGCATCAATACTTAAACGAAAATAATCGGCATTGATTCTTTGCCAGAAGTCCCGTCTGGGTTTATAGGTAGACACCTTGGAAACTTCTTTTTCCAGTTCCCGGCATGAGAGTTTTTTGGATTTTTCAATCCATTCCGATTTATTCTCAGAAGTAATCACCGAGGACACTTTTCTTAGTTTAGCCAGTCCAACCTCCCCGGAATCTATGGCTTCTTTCATAGCTGGAATTTGAACGGCTTTTCGAGCTACGGTAATCAAGTTACTTACGGTGGCAGCACTGATTCCCTGACCAATATTTAAATACTCAAACAGGGATGAATATCCAAGCTCCAGATAAAATTTGGTGAAATCGGCCTCCTGAGTGAGTTCAATCAAGAGGGCTTCCTGATTTCTGTACTCTTTGACGGTTTCTGTGATTTTTTGATGTAGGTTTTGCATACATTTATGTTACCACGG
>JACFNL010000061.1 GCA_019454875.1 Candidatus Cloacimonadota bacterium
AAATTCATGAAGACCATACTTCAAATCAGTAGCCATAGCACTAGGAAGACATGGTCGGATCTCCGACTCAAGATTATCAAGATAGTTTCTGTACATGATGAGGGACTCAACATTTTGAGTAAACTGACTCAGATAGCGGCCATCCACTTTCACCGTTTCAATCTGGGCCACAGGCGTTTCTTTGGTAGTTGCGACCTCCTCATCAGGACTCTGAGACTCATCGGTTAGAGAAACAAGTTCATTGCCATCCATCAATTCCACTTTATCTGTAGAAGCCACTAGTTCTTCCCAGAAAAGCCGATAAAAATCTTCCAGCAGTTCTGGTAATACCTCTCTGGTTGCAAGGAGCTGAGTGAAATTAGCAATGCCTTTTGTGTAATGGATTGTTTTCAAAAACATACTCAGATGTCTGTTTGCCTCAGAAACATCAATTTCACTGCTGCCCATAATCAAATGTTCTATACCCCGTAAGACCTGCCGCACAGAGTGAGTCAAATCCACTCCTTCATGAATCACATTTTTTAGGAGTAATGAATTGACTACAACCGATACCCTAAAATCCTCCTTATTGGCAAAAAACTGGGAAAACTCCAAAACCTTATCATAAAAAACTTTTACTTCCTCAGAAGACTTCTGATAGTTGCGCATAAGTTTTAGACGAGCCAGCGTATCTTCCAGTGCCCCAATAACATCTTCTATCCCCAATGTTTTTAAGGAGCTGATTTTTTGAAGCTCTATCAGATACGAGGCACTGGCAGTTAACAAGGAACTGGGACTGCCACCTAACAAACACATTAGGTCATCATGGATTTTATCCAGCCCCTGGATCACAATCTGGGTATTAGACTGATTTGCTTCCAGGGCCTGCAACTTCTGCAATCCTGTTTCAAACTCATGCAAAAAATCTGCCTGGGCCTGCATGTCCATAAAGCCGTAGGCACCTTTTACGGTATGAACCCAGCGAAAGATTTCCTTTAAGGACTTGTCCCAGTTCTGCATGATTGTTTCCGGATGCAGAACGAGGTTTTCGTAAGAATCCAGAAGCTCACTAAGAATCTCTTTATTTTCAGTTTCTATCCCCATAATTCCCTAGGTATTGCATCCATGATCTCATCATAATAAAGCCAATGTTTTCATGGGGGAAAACATAAAACGAATCAAAAATGTGCAAAATTTTGTCACGGTTTGGAAACCTCTGCATAGCCTGTTCTAGTTCAGATCGAAGACTCTCTTTAAATTCCAGCCAGTTAAGCTCAGGAGCATCAGACAATATCAATTTGTTGATCGCAGGCACTAAAAGATTGTTGATCCATGCCGTGCCTGTGCCTTTAGTCAATATCATCTGGGTGTAAGGAGAGCGAGCCAATACCGTTTCCAGATTTTCAAACCCACCACAGGAACCAATCAAAGCCAGCCTAGTATTTTGATTAAGATATTTAAGTGAATCCACCACATGATAGGAATGACCCCGAAATACAAATACACTGGGTTGATGCTTCATTTCCAGATTGTAGGTTTCAATATCAACGGAGGCTACGGATTGAAATTTTGGAAGGTTTGCGATCATCCGTATAGCTACCCCGGTGTTTTCACTAAAATTGGAAAACACTTCAAAGGTGGGATAGGAGTCTATTCTCCAATCCGGCAATAATTCATGCCGCCTTCTGAAGTAGTGATAAGTGGAGCTTCCATCCAGATCATTATAAAATACATGCCTTTGAACATTGATTAAACCTTCAGTCCTGAGGCTTACAAGATCTAAATTCGTATCAGCTAAAGGAACAATATCATCCTGATAATGTCTTTCCAGCTCCTGGCAGGATGGAGAAAGACTCTGATCATAAAACAGACGATAGGTCTGGCACATCAGGGCTATCAAGGCCTCCTGTGTCGTCTTAGGCGTTAAAAGGACACTGCCCTTAGGATAAAGAGCCATCAAATCGCTGCTGATTTCTTCCCGTATAGCCATATCACTTATCTGTTGCTTCAATACATTTTTAGTATCCAGGCTAGCTTCTGGATGCTGCAGGTATTCCATCCAGGCAATGGCGTTACGAATGCTTTGGGACTTTGGAAGATTTTTTATATCAGACACCATCAGTTCTGTAGCCTCGTGAGCTGACATGGCCGATAGGACCTCAAACAGCCTGTTGTAAGCCGAGAGTGCTTCAAAAAAGACAGCCCTGTCCTCAGGTTTTTTTACAATCAGATCCCCGTATAGAGAAAAATTTTTTTCCCGGATTGCAATCAGAATTCGGTCCAGCACTGTGTTAAACGAAGAAGTATAGAGGGCATGTCTCCATAAAATCGCTAAAGCTACCAGATGTTCGGCCTTAAGATGATTTAATATGGAAAAGCGAATAGAATGTTCCTGCTCATGCAAGTTGTTCAACATTCTGAGGATGCGTACAAATATCTGATTTTTTTCTTTTGAGGTTTTAGCCCCTTCAATCTTTTCCGACAATTCCAGGGAGAATTCATCAAGTAGTCCCACTAGGTTCTCAGGCCCGGACATTGTTTTTAAAAGATACAATATCCCTCTAGCCTCATTGATTTCAAAGCACTGCCTTAAGAATTCCAGATTAACTGCTTCCACATCTTTAGCATTGCACTCCTTAACTCTGTAAAGAACAGAGGTATTTCCAAGAAACACAAATATGAAGATAAAAAGGTAATGCACGATTTAGATTTCGGCAGATTCAGAAAACAAAAAAGCCTGCCCTGTAGCTAAAACTACAAGACAGGCCTTGATTGACAATCAATTTGTCTGAAGCAAAAAAAAAGACTATTCTGCCTTCTCTTCTACAACTTCTTCGGCTTTCACTGAAACCTCAGGTTTGTGGTTTTCAGAGACCACAATTACAGTCAGTAATGCGCTTACACCAGAATCCAGACGAACTCTTACTACGGATTCACCAACTGTCTTGATTGGGGTTTCCATGCTGATGATACGGCGATCCAGCTCAATAAAGTGGACTTCCTTCAGCTGATTGGCAATATCTTCCTTGGTTACTGAACCAAAAAGCCTGCCTTCTTCAGAAGACTTGCGAGTAAAGGTTACAGATATTCGACCAATTCTTTCAGCAAGTTCATTAGCCTGAGCCAATTGCTGTTTCTTGCGCTCTAAAGCCTTGGCAATCCGTCCGGATCTTTCCTTAACAGCGGCAGGAGTTGCCACTACGGCCAATTTGTTCGGCAAGAGGTAATTTCTGGCATATCCAGGTTTTACACGAACCACTTCATCAGCTATCCCTAATGCGGGCACATCTTTTGTTAATATCAATTCCATGTCAAATTCCTTTTTCTGTTGATTCCCTGCCAGTGTTTCTAATATCAAAAAAGCTGTCGAAAATTCCAAGCAGCATAATTATCTGGGCAAAAAGTATCCCGGCAGACATCATGACAATCCTTAAAGGAGTTGGCAGTTGCCAGCGATCTGTGAGAAACAGAAGCAGGGATAGCCCAAAGCAAAAATACAGAAGCTCCATGACTACAAAAAGGCTTAACATTGCCGAAGCCAAAGTGGATAAATCCTGGCCAGCTTCCCTAGGTTGATTCCACCAGGGGGCACTCAGGATAACCAGAAGAAAAAACCAGGTCAGCGATACCGGACATTTCCAGTCCTTAACTTGAAGAGCTGGAAAACTGCCCAACCTGAACCGGTTAGCCACGGTGTTTAAAACCTTTAAGACAATTAGCAAATAGAGCAATCCGGCGAAGATCAGGATTGGCAGAGGATTTTGAGCCATGTCTCGCCATTGGCGAATCATTTGGGCTGAAGACTCTTCCCTCTGACGGGCAGTATCCAATGCTTTCTTTTTCTGATCCACCAGATCCAGAGACACAGGTGTCTCCTGCATCAGTGCCTGATACTCTGAAAACAGTTTTTCTCTCTGTTCAGAAGCAGGTTTGACCATCTGCTCCTCAACCGAAACAAGCATCTTTTCCTGGACTGTTCTCAGTTCCAGAAAAACATCTACTCCCGTAAGGGCTGAGCCAAGACCAAAAATCAGGCCAGCCACAAGGGTGTATGCCATTGTACCTGTAATCAGATAGCGTTTTAAGGTGTATCGTCGGGTGTAACCAGCCCCAAGTACCAGGGAAACCGTACCAAAGGGCAGCCAACCAAGAAAGGAAACTGGACCAACCAGGACTCCCAATAAAAGTCCTGTCCCAAGAAGCCCCATACCCAGGGCTCCCATTCCGTTCTGAACTGCGCACAATACCAAAGGGACTGGCAGGAAAAACCCAGCTAATACGCCGACAAAAGGCAAACGCATAGCAAAAAACAAAACAACGGTCAAAGCGACCATCATTCCAGTTTTAGCAGCACGAGCCGATTGATTTCCCACCAGAACCCCCAGGATTATTTACACATATTTTTCAGGGCAGTATGGCAACAGGGCCATAAAACGAGCATTTTTAATGGCCTTAGCCAATTTGCTCTGCATCCTGATTTTTGTACCAGTTGTTCTTGAAGGAACAATAGCTCCACGATCCGTTATGTAGCGCTTTAACAGCTCTACATCCTTGTAATCGACATGAGTCATGCCTTCTCTGGTGAAATAGCAGGGTTTTTTCTTGGCATCAAGACCAAGTTTCACTGCCAGTATTGCCTTACGACGGCGTTTCTTTTCTTTTTTTTCTTTTTTTCCATTGTCGTAATTACGACCCATAATAATTCTCCTTGGATTTGGTTTTAGAACGGAATGTCATTGTCATCCAGCGGTTCAATCTTATTGATATCAACCGTATCTGAATTCAACTCGCCTTTTCCGTCCATCCGATCGGATTGTTTAGGCAAAAATTGGATGGTTTGAGCCACCACTTCAGGTCGGGTGCGTTTTACTCCACCCTCGCCTTCCCAACTACTAATCTGAAGGCGACCTTCGACAAAAACAGCACTTCCCTTGCGCAGATACTGACCACAGGACTCGGCCTGTTTGTTAAACGCCAACACCCTCACGAAAAGAGGTTCTGCATCTCGTTTTACGGGGTCATTCACTGCGATATCCACATTACAGATTGCTGTCCCACTAGGGGCATACCTGAGTTCCGGATCTCGAGTGAGATTTCCCATCAGAATAATTTTGTTAAAAGATGCCATGAAACTATTCCGGTTTAGCAGTAGTTAAAAATCTTAAGACTGGTGTCTGAATTCTCAGATAAGCTTCAATTTTGGCAATAGCCCCTAGATGACTTTCCAGATCCAGAAGATGATAAACACCCTCACGGAGATCCTTGATTTCATACGCAAGCCTTCGTTTGCCCCAAGGTGTCGTTTTGACAATCTTGGCACCATTCTTATCACAAATGTCCTTAAGCCTCTCAAAAACGATTCCTAATTTGGATTCATCCACATTAGGGTCGCTTAGTACGAGAAGCTCATAATTTCTTACAGCGCTCATTAAACGCTCCTTTCATCAGAAAAAATGAGCAAAAAAAATGCAGTTCCACATAATACGCACATTAAGATAAAAAGTAAACAAAAAGAGCCGCCAACCAAGGTCAGCGACTCTACTTTTGTATACGGTACTTAAAGAAACTGATTACTCAGTAATCTCAACTACCACACCAGCACCTACAGTTTTGCCACCCTCACGGATAGCAAACCGCAGTTCTTTTTCCATAGCTACGGCTGTGTGCAATTCAACATTCATCTCAATGTTGTCACCAGGCATAACCATTTCAACTCCGGCTGGCAGTTCAACAGAACCAGTCACATCTGTAGTTCTGAAGTAGAACTGAGGACGATATCCCTTAAAGAAAGGAGTGTGTCGTCCACCCTCTTCTTTAGACAGAATGTAAGCTTTTGCCTTAAACTTTTTGTGAGGAGTTACAGATTTAGGCTTGCAAAGAACCTGACCGCGCTCGATCTGTGTCTTGTCAACACCACGAAGCAACAAACCAACATTGTCCCCAGCTTCACCCTCACCAAGCTCCTTGCGGAACATTTCCACACCTGTGCAGGTAGTTGTTACAACCTCTTCGGCCATTCCAACCAGTTCCAGAGAGTCTCCAACTTTAACGCGACCGCGCTCGATACGACCAGTAGCAACAGTTCCCCGTCCTGTGATGGTGAAAACATCCTCAACAGGCATCAAGAAAGGCTTGTCCAGTTCGCGAGTTGGCTGTGGAATAAAGCTGTCAACAGCTTCCATCAGCTTCAAAACTGCCTGCTCTCCGATTTCTCCTGTGTCTCCTTCGAGTGTTTTCAAAGCAGAACCACGGATAATAGGAGTGTCATCGCCTGGGAAGTCATAAGAATTCAACAGATCGCGAATTTCCATTTCAACCAGGTCCAGAAGCTCAGGATCATCTACCTGATCAACCTTGTTCATAAATACAACTACGCTAGGTACATTCACCTGACGAGCCAGAAGAATGTGCTCACGAGTCTGGGGCATAGGGCCGTCAGAAGCGCTCACAACCAGAATAGCTCCGTCCATTTGAGCAGCACCTGTAATCATGTTCTTGATATAGTCAGCGTGACCTGGACAATCCACATGCGCATAGTGACGAGCCTCTGTCTGATATTCCACATGGGATGTATTGATGGTAATCCCACGAGCTTTCTCTTCAGGTGCGTTGTCAATTTGGTCATATCCTCTGGACTGTGCCAGACCTTTTCTGGCCAACACGGTTGTGATAGCCGCGGTCAAAGATGTTTTACCGTGGTCTACGTGACCGATTGTACCAATGTTTAAGTGAGGTTTATTCCTCTCAAACTTTTCCTTAGCCATTGTTCCTCCATGGAATCAGCTCATTATCATACAAGAATAACAAGCCCACAACGGGAATTGAACCCGTGACCTCCCCCTTACCAAGGGGGTGCTCTACCTCTGAGCCATGTGGGCCACCAGAACAGATGTCTGCTTAGTTGAATGGGGAGAGCAGGATTCGAACCTGCGAAGGGATGACCCGACAGATTTACAGTCTGTTGCCGTTAACCACTAGGCAATCTCCCCGACAACGGGCTGTATAGTACATGCTGACCAAACCAGTGTCAACCAAATTTGTTAGGTTTATCTATTGTTTGTGTCAATCTTGGCTCTCAGAGCAGCACCCTCAAAAAGCCGATCCCGCTACACCTCTTTTTCTGACCTTGCAACTCTCCCCTTTTCTGCCATAATAACCAAGAAATTTCACCACTTTAAAATATCTGACAATTATCATTTTAATCCCTGAACTGCCTTATCAGAGCCAGTGACTTTTCAATTTCTTCCCGATTATGAAGATAAATATGATGTGTTTCACAAAGAATTGCCAGATTTTCCACCGTATTCTGGCCCCCATCCTTCACGGGCTTGATGTGATGAATATCCAGAAACCTTCTGTGGTTACACCTTCTGCCATTTTTTTGAAAACTGCAACGGCCCTTATCCCTTAAAATCACCTGATTTAAAATATCCTGTGGGATGTGTTCTCTTTTATTATCCGTGGGGCCAGAATCCTGCGTGACAGATTGGTTCTTTGGGGCTGTCTTTGCCGTGACAGATTTCTTTTTAGCTTCAGCCTTTTCCGCCTTTATCACAGGGTCATGTTTGGCCAAAACCTCATTTAAGGCCCATTCAAACACCTCAGTTAAGGTTTTGTTGCTTTGACATTTTTTGGAACAAACATCCTGGGCTCGTTCCGCCAAAGCTTTGAAGGATTCGGTGGTATCAATACTTAAACGAAAATAATCAGAATTGATCCTTTGCCAGAAGTCGCGTCTGGGTTTGTAGGTGGATACCTTGGAGACCTCTTTTTCCAGCTCCCGGCAGGAAAGTTTTTTGGATTTTTCGATCCATTCCGATTTATTCTCGGAAGTAATCACCGAAGAGACTTTTCTTAGTTTGGCCAGACCCACTTCCCCAGAATCGATGGCCTCTTTCATAGCTGGAATTTGGACAGCTTTTCGAGCTACCGTGATTAAATTACTTACGGTAGCGGCACTTATTCCCTGACCTTGATTTAAGTATTCAAAGAGGGATGAATAACCAAGCTCAAGATAAAACTTGGTGAAATCGGCTTCCTGAGTAAGTTCAATCAGGAGACCTTCCTGTTTTCTATACTCAATGACGGTTTCTGTGATTTTTTGATGTAGGTTTTGCATACATTTATGTTACCACGGGGTTTTTGGGCTGATTTAAAGGTAGTAAAAACGGGAGATTTTGGCAATTTTGGGATTTTTGGCAGCCCTGTCTGAGATCAGGCAGACATGGAGTGAAATGAGGCATTAACGCCTGAGTTTTTCGAGGGGTTGGGACAGGCTGGAAAATGGAGCAAAAAAACCTGTCAAGATAAATTTGCAATAAATTGGTCGTGACAGATAAAAGTTTTTCCTTAGTCCAGAAACAGACTTTGCCATAACCTCTACAGCCAAAGCAGCAAGCCAGTTGTAGAAGTTATCATGAAGGCTGCAGCTCAAAGAGTCTCGGCAAAGTACCCACTTGGGTCATAAGCATATTTCCCTGTCGGAACCAGCCCCACAAAGTTAGTGTTTGTGACCACATGCTCCTGAGCCACAACCGGAAGGAGCAGGTGTTGCGGAGGCAGTTTCTTCCTTGCTGCTGCCGGATTCTCGGGACATGGCTTCCTTGTAGCTAGAGTCACGGTACTGGGTCGAATAAAATCCATCCCCTTTGTAGATGGAAGAAACGGCAAAAATCTTGCGCCTGAGATTGGCATTATCACAACCATCACAGGAACTTGGACCTGAGGCACTGATAGAATGAAAAACTTCCATCACACTGCCACAACTAAGGCATTCATATTCATAGGTAGGCATATTTCTCCTTTACATTATTTTTCTGTCAGGCCCTCAGATCGGGCAGGTTTTTGAGAAGATCAACCCAATCCTGATGATCCAGACAGTCGTTTCCCAGGGCATATTTTCCATATTGCTCCTGTTCACAAAGTTTCTGTAGAACAGACAACCAGGACTGACTCACTCCCAAGGATTTGAGTTTTTCATTCAATTCCTCGTAGCTGTAGGCCAGATATTCAAACCCATATTGCTCACAGACCACTTTTAAAAAAGCTTCCCACTTGTTCTGACTTTTTCCATAATAAACCAGAAATCGCTGTGCAGGATTTCTAAGTTTCATTTTTGAATAGGCAAGATAAAAAAGTCTTGCCAGCACAACAAACAGCAAAACAGGAATCAGGGGAGCCGCAACTTTTTTTACCGCATTTGGATCACGAATCTTTTGAATCAGACCATCTTCAACAAAACGGGGTTCTTCCTGGGGAGTTGTCTGTTCCATCCTGGGGACAGAAACATAAGGAATTTCAGGTTCCTGTGTCAAGCCTCCCGTCACCCTTACTACCTGGGCTGGAACTGTAGTCTGAATGTACTGGGCCTGGGAAGGATCAAAATAGCTGAATTCAAAAGGTCCAAGATTTCGCTCGCCTGGGGTCGTCGGAATCAAGGCATACTGAACCGTCTTGATGCCTCCCATCATGCCTGATGTAGTCCGTAGTCTCTCTAACTGCCCATCACCATCGCGGTACACCCTGAATCCATCCAGCTTAATTTCAGGCGGACTCCAGTCCTGCAATGAACCTGTGCCCTCAAGCCTTAATGTCATGGTCAGATTCTCTCCTACCTTAAGATCAGTCTGGCTCAAACTCATTTTAAAGGCATATTGACCTACGAGGTTCTGAAACGAATCCGGCGCACCTAAAGGAAGAGGCATAACCTCCAGGGTAAGTGGCTCAGAAAACACCTGCTTCTGACTACCCCCACCGATCCCACCAAAAAAATCATCCTGAAAAAAATCATCAAAAATTCCCCGTCGGCCACCCTCACGAACCACATAGGTCAATGAGGCTTCCGGAATCGGTATAATTCCGGTCTTTACGGCAAACATGGGTATGGTAATGGTAGTGACCTGAAACACCTGTCCTTCCAAAACCTCGGTGGTTTCCTGCTGTGTAGAAGCATCGGTTTCCACAATAACATCCTGAAACTGAGGTTGATTATATCCTAATCGTCCGATATTTCTGCTGCTTCTAAGCCGATAGATCTTAAGTTCATAACTGAGCTGATCTCCAGTATACACCTTGTTTTTACTCAGTCTGGCTTTCACAAAAACCTCGGATCTGGTTTCCGAAACCGCTTCTCTGGCATCGACCTGAATTACAACCTGATTAGATTCCAGGGTCTGGGTACCAATCTGTACCCGGTATGGTCCAATTGCCAGTTGTCCCTGTCTTTTGGGCCGCAATACATAACGGATGGTAAAGGACTCACTCCTTTCTCCGTTCATAATCCGAATCGAACTTGAGTTAGCCGTGCTTAAAGTATCAAAATCGGGAAAGTCCAGGCCGGATAGGGTGGGCCTCTGTGATAGGCCATCAAACTGAAAATCCACGGTAACTGTCTGAAATTCACTCATACGAACCCTGTCTGCAAGAATCGTAAGCGAAACTTGGCTGGCCCCTACCAAGGTATTTAAAACAAATAGTACTCCAATAAGAACTACCATGCCTTACCCCCTAAATCTCTAGCAGGTTTTCCCATTTCTTCCCTGGCTTTTTCCTTCTGCCTCAGTTTAAATCGAATAAACCGCTTCATCTGCTCCAGGTTTTCCTTAGGCAAACGATTCAAAAATCTAAGTGCTTCCTGCTCACTCATTTTTTCTGATAATTTTTCAGGTGCCGTATCAGAGCCTGAATTAGATTCTGATTCCTTATTTTGAGCCTGTTCATTCTGTTCATCCTGTTCTTTTTGAGATGGGGATTCCTGATTTTTTGACTCGCCTGGATCACCTTGTTCACCTTGATCGCCTTGATCACCTGGATCGCCCTGATCTTTTTTGTTCTGTTGATTTTGCTGATTTTGTTGCTGTTCCTGTTCCTGCTCCTGTTGATCCTTTTGATTTTCCTGATCGTTTTGGTTTTGTTCTTCGTCTGATTTCTTTTGTAGGAGTTTTAGCAAAAGTTCTAGATTCTTTTTGCCTTCCTGATGTTCTGGATTGATTTTTAAAAGATTCTGCCAGGATTCCAGGGCATTTAAAAAATCTCCCTGATAAAAACTGGCATTGCCCTGACTATAAAACAGTTTTTCCTGAAGGGCCGAAGATGGGTGAAGCTTTTGAGCTTCCTCCCAGATTTTTCTGGCCTGAGAATAATCCTGATTCCGATATAAAGCATGGCCTAGATTGTAGGCAAGTTCAGGGCTTTTGTTTTGTGAATACTTATGACCCAGATCAAGAATATCCTGTTTTGAAACCCTTGAATCTGCCCAATGAGTGGATGAGAACAATAACAAGGCCAGAGTTATAGTCCCTCGAGGGCGTAGCTTCACAATCTTTTGAGAGAGAAAATAAGAAAGAAACAATTCCAGAACCAGCATAAAAAAGGCAGGCAGTGCCAGCCAGTAATATCGTTCCTGGTAAATCTTTTTCTGGGTACTCATAAACTCCTGCTGCTCTAATTTTTGGCGGATCTCCCTCAGATAAATGGCCTCCAGATCGCGATTGTCGATGCTGATTCTTTGATAAATACCACCAGAAACCTCGGCAATTTCAGCCAATGCCCTCTCATTTAAACGGCTGATCACCAGATTGCCTGAAGAATCACGCAGGTTATAGGTTGAATTTCTGGCCTGGGGAACTGGAACCCCTTCCAAAGAACCAACACCTACCGTAAAGATTCGGATTCCTTCCTCACCAACCTGTCTGGCTAGTTCCACACCTTCCGGATCATGCTCCTCCCCATCTGTGAACAAAAGAATTGCCCTGGAATTGATTGAGGATTGACTCAGAACCTCACGGGAAATCTCTATGGCATCGGCTAATGATGTGCCGGGCAGTGGTATTAATTCTGTATCCAAAAGCTCAAGAAAATTACGAAATGCCTGATAATCCTCTGTTAGTGGGCACTGAGCATAAGCCGCCCCGGCAAAAGCCACCAAAGAAACCCTGTCCCCCTTTAGAAGAGACAAAAAATCAAGAATCTTGCGTCTGGCTGCTTCGAGTCGGTCTGGTGCCAAATCTCTGGCTAACATGGACTGGGAAACATCCACAGCCACCACAATATCGATACCCTTCTTTTTGACATCCTGCAACTCATAACCCCATTTAGGTCTAAGTACAGCCAAAGTGAGAAGTAGCAATGCCAAAAGCCTGAGAGCACTTAAAAGATTTTTTTGGGTTTTTGAGTACCCAAGCAGGAGCATGGAAAAATTGTTGGGATGCACCAGTTTCCGAATCGATTTTCCAAAGACCAGAAGGGTAAGAGCCGTAATAACCAGCATCAAAGAAATGGACCCATACAAATGATCCATGGCACCAAGGGCAAAACCATCAAACAATTCCCAATCTTTCATAAGAGCTGCCTTTGCAAAACTACCCTTGTCAAAAACAGATCCAGACAATAAAGATAAAGGCACAACCATAAAAAAACAGGAAAAAATTCCTGATATTCGGTGTGCTCTTTAACCTTGGCTTCCGAGCGCTCCAGACGATCAATCACTTCATATATCTGGGCTAGCTCCTCCGTGTTCTGGGCCCGAAAGTAACGGCCTGAAGTCTTTTCAGCCAAAGCCATCAATAAATCCTCATCCAGATCAGATTGCACCTGCCGATACATCGGTCCCATCGGAGTCTGAATCAGCATCGGTGCCGAACCCTGACTGCCAATCCCGACAGGATAAATTTTTATGCCATAACTTTTAGCAATTTCAGCGGCCTGATGCGGATCCATTTCTCCAGCCGTATTGGCCCCATCGGTAAGCAAAATCAGTATCTTTGATTCAGACTTTAAATCCTTTAAGCGATGAACAGCCGTACCAATCGCGGAACCAATGGCCGTCTGCTCTCCAGCCATACCGATCTCCAAATCATTTAAAAACTTGTTTAAAAGCACATGATCCAGAGTCAATGGACATTGGGTAAAAGCCATACTTCCAAATACTACCATCCCAATCCGGTCATGGGATCTGCGGCCTATAAAGTCACTAGCAACAGCTTTTAGTGCCACGAGTCTGTCCACTCTTTCATTGCGGATATGAAAGTCTTCGGCCTTCATGGAACCTGATGTATCAATCGCAAGTACGATATCCACACCATAAGAAATCACTTCCAGGGACTTCTCACCAATGCGGGGGCGGGCCAGGGCCAGAATCAGGGAGGCTAAGGCCAGAATCCTGATATAAGGCAGGATACGATACAAAAACACCCTTGGCTGCCAGGGAAGTTTTGCAAATCCTCTGGTTGAAGAAAGAATAATACTTTGGGGCCGTTTTTTAACATCCATAAAACAAAGTACCGGCAAGAGAAACAAAAATCCCAGATACTCAAAATGAGCCCATTCCAGAATGGAGAAGTTCTGCAAAAACTCCCTCATGTCCTGACCTCACTTTGTTGAAGAATCGCTTCTCTTAAACAATAAATGGCTTCTGAGCCTTCTGTGGCCGAAGCATGCCCCCCACCAAACTTGACTAAATCTGCCTGAATCAGCTGATTTGCCAGTTTCTCCCGAAAATTTTCATGAACCACAGCAAGGGTGACAATTTTTTGAGCCAGTTCCTCGCTGCTTATGGTCTCAGCCATCTCCACCTGACGGTTGGCCAGCCAGAATCTAAGGGCTTTTGTCCAATCCAGCCAGAATTCTTTGTCTGCCACACCTCGGCGACCAAGGTCTGTCTCCAGTTGTCTTAACATTAAAAGTACCGTTTGTTTTGGATCTTCAACCGGTTCTGGTCTGGTCCTGGAACGATAAAACCAAATCACCAAAACTGTGCAAGCCAAAGAAATTAGAACAGGAATCCAGGTGAAAGGTTCGGCAACAGTTTGTGGAATCTCCTCAATTGGCAAAAGTGGGCTGATCTCGCTTAAATGCCTTTCTTTTGCACTTAAGGCAGCAACCAGAATTGGCGGGGCCGTCAACACTGTTTCACCTGAAGCTGAAACAAGAGTTATCGAAGGAGAAGGCAATATGTGTACCCCCTCTTTTTTGGATTTTAAGACAAAATCCTGTTTCAGAACCAGAACACCAGGCAGTCTGGTTTCCAAAACCTGGGAACGGCTGATTTCCGTCACATCCTCAGGCAGTTCAGGGAGATTAAGCCCAAACTTTAGGCTAAATCCATCAGGAATCCAGGCCTTTAATGAATATATGGTTTCTCCGTTTGTGGTAATACCTATACGACTGACGGAAGATTCAAGCTGAGGTAAACTCATGATCTGCCTCCCCGCCTTCTAAAAAATCGAATCAGTTCACCTAAATAATCGGAATGAGGGTGAATGGTAATGGCTGATGCCCCATTGCGATTCAACATCTGATTCAAAAATGACAGTCTTTCCAGTCCATCATTTTTATATATTTTTTGAACTCTGGAATCACTGGTATCCACAGTTATCAGTTCGCCTGTTTCCGAATCCAGAAATGAAACCAGTCCGCTTGAGGGCAGTTCATAGTCCACCTTTTCCATAATCGGCAAACAGATCAGATCATGTTTTCTGGCCACCATTGCCAGTTCCTTTTCATACCCTGTATCCATAAAATCTGAAATCAAAAACACCACTGCCTTGCGCTTTTGCACCTTTAAGAGAGTTTTTAGAACGGAAGAAATTGAGGTTTTAGAATGGGAACAGGCAAAACCCAGGATCTCTCGAACCACCCTAAGCACATGGCTTTTACCCTTTTTGGGGGTAACCATCAGTTCAATCTGATCGGTAAAAAGCATCAGGCCAACCCTGTCCTTGTTGCGAATGGCAGCTAAGGCCAAAAGTGCTGCAAGCTCGGCACTGATTTCCGATTTTGTCATTTCCGAGGATCCGTACAGTGAAGAACCGGAGACATCGACTAACAAAATTACCGTCAGTTCTCTTTCTTCCACAAACTGTTTGATATAGGGCTTTTCCAGTCTTGCCGTCACATTCCAGTCAATCAGTCGAACATCATCTCCAGGCACATATTCGCGCACCTCGGAAAACTCCATTCCCTGGCCTTTAAAGGAAGAGTGATATTCTCCGGCCAGCACCTCATTGACGAGATGGGCCATGCGAATCTCAATCCGCCTTACCTTGGACAGAAGCTCCTTAGGAATTACGCTCATCAGGGCACCTTGATCGTGTCCAGAATCCTTTCCACAATATCATCCGTACTCACGCCCTCAGCCTCGGCCTCAAAACTGATACCAATTCTGTGTCGTAACACATCGCGGGCCACCAGTTTAATATCGTTAGGGATCACAAAAGCCCTTCCCTGTAAAAAGGCCAGAATTCTGGCTGCTTTTGCCAAAAATATGGATGCTCTTGGAGATGCCCCAAACTGAATCAAAGGCTCAAGATCTGCCAGCCCATGCTGTTTAGGCACCCGGGATGCAAACACTATATCCACAATGTACTGGGATATCTTTTCATCCAGATGCACACTGGCGGCCAAGGCCCTGATTTTAAGAAGTTCTTCAGGACCAAGAACAGGCATTGGTTCCGACTTCTGAGACAAGGAGGAGCGACGCATGATTTCCAGTTCATCCTGGGGAGTAGGATACCCCACGACAATTTTCATCATAAATCGATCCGTCTGTGCCTCAGGCAGTGGATAGGTACCTTCCTGATCAATGGGGTTCTGAGTGGCCAAAACCAGAAATGGTGACTCCAGAAAAAATGTTTCTTCCCCAATGGTTACCTGTCTTTCCTGCATGGCTTCCAGAAGGGCTGACTGCACTTTGGCAGGGGCGCGATTGATCTCATCAGCCAGTACAATGTTGGCAAAAATAGGACCTTTGCGGATGAAAAAATCACCGGTTTTAGGCGAATAAACCTGAGTACCCACAATATCTGCCGGTAAAAGATCCGGGGTAAACTGAATTCTTTGAAACCGGGATTTCAAAGTCTGGGCCAATGCATTGACTGTAGTGGTTTTGGCCAGACCGGGCACACCTTCCAAAAGGATGTGCCCATCGGCCAAAAGACCCATAACCAACCGTTCTACCATGTACCGCTGACCAACGATTGTTTTACTGATTTCTGAAAAAACCTGATCCATCAACCCCTTGGCTTCCTGGATTCGTGCCGTTTTTTCCTGAATTTCTGCTTGCATGTCCCTACCCTACCATATTGGCTGGTACCACCCAGGCATCAAACTGTTCTTCACTCAGAAGTCCTAGTTCAACTGCGGCCTGTTTTAGTGTTTTGTTTTCATGATGAGCTTTTTTGGCAACCTTGGCCGCATTGTCATACCCAATATGCGGATTTAAGGCAGTGACCAGCATCAATGAATTGTTAAGATGTCTGGCAATCTGCTCGCGATTTGGCAAAATACCCTTGACACAATTCTGCGAAAAAGAATCACAGGCATCACTTAATAGGCGAGAACTTTCCAAAAGATTATGAATCATGACCGGCTTATAGGTATTTAATTCAAACGAACCCTGGGAAGCGGCAAAAGCAATGGCGGCATCATTTCCATAGACCTGCATTACCACCATACTCATGGCCTCACTTTGGGTAGGATTAACCTTACCGGGCATAATTGATGAGCCTGGTTCATTCTCAGGAAGGAGGATTTCACCAAATCCACAGCGGGGACCAGAACCTAAAAAGCGAATGTCATTGGCAATTTTTAACAGGGCTCCAGCCAGAGTTCTTAAGGCCGAAGATGCAAAGGCAATACAGTCATGGGCAGCAATTGACTCAAATTTTACGCTAGACGGTACAAACTCGCACTGAGTCATGCGATTGATGTTTGTTATCACCTTTGCCGAAAACTCAGGATGAGCATTCAGACCTGTTCCTACCGCAGTGCCACCAATGGGTAACTCAAGAAGATGTTTAAACGCGGACTCAATTCTTTCCACAGCATGATCAAGCTGTGAAACATAACCAGAAAATTCCTGACCCAGGGTCAAAGGTACGGCATCCTGAAGATGGGTGCGACCCACTTTTACGATATCTGAAAACTCCAGTTGTTTTGCATACAAGGCATCTCTTAAGCCCTTCACAGAAACCAGAAGTTTATTTCTTAACTCCAGGTAGGCTGAGATGCGCATGGCCGTAGGGAATGAATCATTAGAGGATTGACCCTGATTTAGATCATCATTGGGGTGAATCGGCTTTTTGCTGCCCATTACCCCACCGGAAAGCTCAATAGCCCGATTGGACAAAACCTCATTTACATTCATGTTAAACTGGGTTCCGCTTCCAGTCTGAAATACAACCAGAGGAAAATGAGAGTCCAGTTTGCCTTCAATCACTTCCTGGGCTGCACGAACAATCAAGTCTGCCTTTTCTTTACTAAGAACTCCCAAATCCCGATTTGCCTGGGCACAGGCTGACTTCAGCAGTGCATAAGCACGGATAAATGGTGGAGTAAATCGAATTTCTCCTATCTTGAAGTTCTGAAGTGATCTCTGTGTCTGGGCACCCCAATACTTATCCTGTGGTACCTGCATTTCACCCATGCTGTCTGTTTCAATCCTGTAAGACATATTCCATTCCTTTTGACACCGTGTACGGGGAGCAAGTATAACACGGCAGCAAGGGCCGGTTTGCAGAAGATCCATGAAGCCAGGGTTAAAAGATTGTCTGGAAATTGTCAGTACTGTTAGCTGAAAGTTTTAGAGGACTTAAAATCCACCAGGGGTTGGGATGGTGGTGCTAGTTTCTCAAGGTTTAGATTGCCTCTTAAAAGACTGTGTACATATCTTCGGGCCAGTCCAACATGATTAAAACAGGCTACAGAATTCCGTTGAGCCACCTGTAAAATACGATTCTGTCGGCTTACTGCCGCTGAATTCCAGGCAGCGGGTGGAAGAACCAGAACCCCAAGACGGGAACTTTCCATTAAATCAACAAGTTCGGAATCTGAAATCAGCACAAAATAGGCCCCGTAGTCCTGATGATTTTCAATAAGTTCATATACGGGACGGGATACAAAACAGGTGATTTTCAGAAAATAAAGAGCATCCAGAATCTCCCATACCTCATCAATATAATCCAGATTTCCCAATATCAGGGCAAATGAATCCGGGTTCTGGGGAATATGAACAGACATCAATGCCAGCCTCAAGGCCTCGTCAAACTCATTGGCTACCCCTAGAATATGACCGGAGGGCGAACGGCCCATCAGACCACCTACAAAAATGGGGGCTTTTACAAAAACATAACGACTAGCAGAATGAATCTGAAAATTAACCGATAACCCCTGTCTGACCCGGGTTGACAAGGCCGGAAGGCTAGCCCCGGCGACCCGGCTGTGAAAAAGATTATAAGGGGTAGCACCGATCCAGAAATTTCTAATGGCAAATCCGTTTTGGGTACGAATCACATGCATCCCGAACAGTCCGAGCACACCAAGGTACTTGCAAAGGGTATTTGCAAGCACTAACAGTTCTTTTTTGCCATCCATGTCCAGATCCGGGGCCGGATGCACAATGACTGTATCCCCATCCATTGTATCTACTGGACCAATATGCTGGCTCACTACCCCGGCCACCAGCTTATCCTGACCAAAGACCCCATCCATGTGAAACTCAAGGGCCTCGGCCTTCTGCCTCAGAATCAGAATTTCAGGTCTTTCTGAAACCATATCCCATATCAAATCAGCTTCGGCTAAATTAACTACCCGATTGCACGAGCTTCCCTCAACAATCCACGCCGGAAAGCCAAAGGTTGCCAAAAAACTGTGAAGTTCGTCCCGGTCCGCAACAATCTGCCAATCAGCATGTTCAATTTTAAGTTGCCTGAAGGCCGTAAGAAACCGCAGATTGGGCACGGGCTGAAACTGGCAGGGCTCTTCGGGAATCTGAACAGAGAAAAGACCGGTTTCCCAAATCCAGCTCTGGGATTCCGTGGATGGAAACCAGGGTAACATCTGGGTGGCTGCCAGCCGAAATGGAGCTAATAATGAGAGCCTGTTATGAATCAGTACAACATTGATCCCCTGCCTTTGCAACTCAAGAACCGATTCCTCCAAACCGTAGGTCAATGCATGGACTTCACTTTTCTGGGCCGCAGAATAACCAGAGACTAAAGCTCTGGGTTCCGACACTGAAATCAGGGCCTGACTGGGTTCAGCCCCGATGTTTTTAAAACTTCTGTGTATCTCCTCACAGCTCAGATCCAGTAGTTTTGCAATCAATGTCTCAGAAAAACCCTCATGTCTGGCCCGCAGCAGCAAATCATCCTCAACTTCCATACCGCGACAGACCTTAAGGGCATCCTCGGTTTCCACCAAAGCCCGTATATCCTCCAAAAGAGTCTTTTGAATGCCGGTAACTGCCATCAGTTCTGAGACACTGCCACGGTTTCTTAAGCTGCAGAGGATTCCTAAAAGCCGTCTTGATGATAGACTTAAAGTTCTAAGTTCGCGTAAAGAATATTCAATTCCAGGCCGGATTTGCCAATGCTGCCCGGATCGGCTCAAAAACTCAAGAGCCTGCTGTATGCAGCTTCTTAAGGTCGGAGCACGAAACAGTACAGGATCTGAGGAATCCGAAAAAATTCTCTCCGATACCGGGGCCAGAGAATCCCAGGAGGGCATAGCCAAAGTATAACCGTGGGCCCCAAAAACGACATCAACATCACCTGGTGCCTCAAATAATCCCAAAACAATCTGATTGGCAACCTTTCTTTGTCCGATTGTCATTGTCAGAAGCATGGACCAGTTCGCCCAGGGAGCTATATGCCTTACTTTAAGTTCCGCAGTGGCAGGATGAAACAGATAATATATTGTTACAGGTCCCTTAAGCCCAAGCTCTTCAATCAGCTCTTTGGCAGATTCGCGAACACGGTTTAGCACCTGTTGCGAAAAACTTCTCACTGGTACAAACTCCGACATGGAAGAATCCTGGATATTGTAGGCTTCCACGGCCTCAGACACACTCAGTATATGAATCGTATCATGAGCTATGAGATTAACCTGAATCTGATTCCACAGGTGCTGATACTCCCGAATTAAAACATTTTTATTATGATTGATGAGTGGCAGTGCCAGAATTTCAACCTCATCCGAAGAAGAGCAGATCCCCGTACCCCATTCCATTGCCATACAGTCTTCACTGATTAGCACCGGATATTGAACCCGCCTGGCATACTCCAGCACTTCCACCATATTACGGCAAATAAAATGCCTGGATGAAGTTACCTTAAGCCCTGCCGTGTATTTTGCCAAAACCTCTGGATAGATACAGACTCTCATGGCATCAAGACCACATCCAAGCAGGGGTAAATCAGGAATCAATCCAGACTCAATCCAGAGAGTGAACTGGGTAGCCACTTCCTGACCACAGGGATACAAAAACCACATGTCTGCCTCTTCCTTCAAGGCAATTTCACGAATCAGATCCGGATGCAAAGGACATGCGTAGTGGGTCACCCTCTGCCTGATATTCAGTCCCGCTGGCAAAACTGATGAAATCAGAACTACTCTGAGATTGCGTCTGAGAAACTCAGGCAAAAACTGGGCCAGGCAGGCCTCAAATAAACCAGGATGACCAGAACTGTCTGGCCCCGGAACGATCAGGGTGCGCATTTGCCCATTCATGTTATGCTTACTGCCCGTCAATCGTCAAACCGCAACAGGGTACAATTCGTACCAGAAGGAAAACTTATGCAGTCATTTCAACCAGGACAAACAAAATCTCTGACTCGCACTTTTAGCCAGGAAGATATTCAGACCTTTGCCAGGCTTAGCGGGGATGATAATCCAGTGCATCTTGATGAAGAGTTTGCCAAAAATACCCCGTTTCAACAAAGAATTGCACATGGAATGCTGGCAGCAAGCCTGTTTTCTGCTCTGTTAGGCCGCCATCTTCCTGGTGACGGAACTATCTACCTCGGACAAAATCTGAGCTTTAAAAAACCGGTTTTTCCTGGCGTCCCTGTCACAGCCACTGTTGAGATTCTGGAAATTAGAAGCGACAAACCAATTGCCAAAATTAAAACAAGCCTGACAAATTCCTCAGGAGAAGTATTGATTGAAGGCGAAGCCGTAGTAAAACTTCCTGTATAAGTTTCAGGATTTAAGGTAGTGTTTTTGTTCGTCGTTTAAGACAAGGAAAAATGTCTATGCAAGAGTTACAGGACAAACTGATAGGGTTTGTCATCCCTGCCAAGGATGAGGCCCCTACTTTAAGGGAGCTTTATAATGGCATCGCCTTCCAGTGTGAAAATCTCAAAGTTCGATTTGAGGTGATTTTTGTAGACGATGGCAGCAAAGACAATACCTGGGATGTAATGCAGGCTCTGGCTGATGAGTTTCCACACACGGTTCGTTCCGTCAAGCTCAGAAACAATGTAGGAAAGGCCAGGGCTTTAGCCACAGGTTTTCAATTCAGCCGCAGTGATATTACCTTTACGATGGATGCTGACTTGCAGGATGACCCCGTGGAAATCCCGCGATTTCTGGTAAAGCTGCATCAGGGGTA
>JACFNL010000202.1 GCA_019454875.1 Candidatus Cloacimonadota bacterium
TGAGAAGGCATATATACAATTATACTTCAGAGCTGTGAATAAGGCCAAAAATCATGCCTACGGAAACCAACCATCATTTGCTGGAATCCAGTACCAGATTTCCCTCTCGTATTATCCTGCGTACTACAGCATGAATATTATCCAGACACTGGTTGTAGGTCAGAGGATTTACTTCGGATATGAGTTTACAATCGTCTTCAAGCATGGAGGCCGCCCTGCGGGACATATTGCTGAAGAACCTCTGCTTTATGGGTTCTGATTCCGCACTCAGAACAATGACCAAATCGTTTCGATCCACTTGCCTGATTACAGCCTGAAGACCGCGATCATCCAGACGCGCAAGATCCGAGATCATAAGAAGCAGATCTTCGGGAAATTCTACCAACTCAACCAGAAAATGAATTTGCTTAGGCTGCTTCAGAACTAGCTGCCGACAACCTCGCAATATGTTTTGCTCTGGCAAGTCATTGATCTTAGTGTACCCCAGGGAATTCACAAGATAACTAGTGACCTGCTCCAGGTTACGGGTTCTATAACCAATGTGGTGCAATCCTTCTCCGTGAATTTGTAAATGATTGTAGTAAATGGAATGGTGGTTCAAAGGCTGTATCAATTCCAGCCTTTGTCCGTCTGTGCCAATTACAGCAGACTTCTCGTTTCCTGTCGGAAGGGAGTCAAACCCATACGGATTGAGCGTTATGCCTGATGGAGAGGATACCGTAGACAAGGCTTTCTCATAGGCCACAATGGAAGCCTCGAGATCATTTACCACAAATCCGATGTGGTCGATTTTGCCCAATGTATCGCTCACATCGACCTACCCCAAGCCCAATAGATTACAACGGTTCACAGCCTGTCTTGGAGATGTTTGGAAGCCGGCCATCCCAAACTGACCCAAACTCACTTCAACTTCTGAAGGTATTCCTTCACCAAATCATCATGACCCTGACCCAATAAAGCCTGCATCTGGGAACTGGCCTGCTCTAAAGAAACAATTCCATCGCAATAAAACTTAAGTAAAGTTTTAAGAGTGCCAAGGAGCTGTCCCTCTTCTCGGCCCTTTTCAATGCCCTTTTCAATGCCCTTTTCAATGCCCTTTTCTATGCCCTGGTTGATCCCAAAAACAACACCTTTTTCAAAGTCTTCATGACGAAATTTGTGTATATTTTCCTGCAACATAACTATATTCTCCTTCAGATTTTCCAAACTGATTTCCTCTGGGTCAACTCTCAAATCCAGCTTGCCCTTTCTACCAACCTTCAACAGCCAGCGCAGTAACTGGCTTGCCAGATTTCTTAAGCCCTGATCGGAGGCTAGGCGATCAATCTGTTCCACTGCTTTTTCAAAATCATCCATATTGCGGGCCTGGTTTGAGGCCATTAAAATCGAGGTGGGATCTGTTCTGTCTCTAAACAAAACTCAAATTGAGGCTGAAATTTTGCTAAAAAACTGGGATAAATTCCCATTAATTCACTAACTCGGGTCGGCCTGCTAAACGGGTGCGAACCTGTGTGCAGAAGAATAGGCAAAACCGCTGGGAGAGTTTTGGTTGTTTTATCCTGTCTGAGAAGTTTTTGCCATATCAGGACAACATACTCAAGCATTCTTAATGCCAGGGCATTCTGGTACTGGCTTCCCTGAATTTCCAAAAGTAAAATCAGGTACAGATAGTCCCGGTTGTGAAAACGAATCTTGAAAATCAAATCTGACTGTCTCTTCTGACCCTTGACTCCCAATAAATCGGTGCCGACATCCTCAAGACTTCTAAAATCAAGCATATCCGAAAGCTCGGCTGGACCGTAATACCTTAGCAATGACTCCAAAACCTCAGGCTGGGAAAACAGGCTTTTATAAACGGAGTCTTGAGAAGGCATAAACTATATTATAGCAACAATCTGCGCTTATTTTCCCATAAAACCCATGCTAAAACAGGGAACCCTGCCCAAAAACATCAGACATTGGAGGCTTTAGCTATTCAACCCAGATCCTGTAATAGCTCGTTCAGCTCGACCAAACTTAAACCCGTAGCCATTAAAATGGTATCTTTGGGAGTACCAGCTTCAAGCATTCGGCGAACCACCGATTTTAACGCTTCTCTTTGGCCTTCCTGTCGGCCTTTTTCTATGCCCTGGTTAATGCCAAAAACAACACCTTTTTCAAAGTCTTCATGAC
>JACFNL010000062.1 GCA_019454875.1 Candidatus Cloacimonadota bacterium
TAAGTATCTTTATACTCCAGTAAGCGATTAACAAATGTTGAGGTATCTGCCTGCTCAGTCAGTTCCAGAAACTCAAACAAGTCATTAGAAGGGACTGGAAATGGAATCTGCTGCAAAACATTAAGGGCATTTTCTGTCTGTCCGTCCAGATTCAAAAGAGCTGCATAAAACAGACTGGCCTGAGGTATTTTTTCATGATATCTGGAATGGATCTGATCAAGAACATTTAACCAGGCCTGTTTTGCTCCCTCATGATATCGGGCCTGAAGCATTACGGAATGAAAACGGTTGCTTAAAACAACCTTGGCTTTCAGAATTTCATCGGACTCCAAAAATCCGCTAAGTAGCTCCATTGTATAATCTGGGCCCAGGGGGTACTGTATTCCAAAATAGCGTTTCATAATCTGCATGCGATCCAGGGAATCAACCTGGAAATGCTGTTTTAAACTAAGCATGGCATCTGTAATGTGGTTACGAAACACAGTGGGCATACTTCCCTGTTCCGTAATATTTTTCTGCATGGATTCAAGGGAAGGGTAGGGTACTCCCAATGTCCTGTTTAAGAGGGAAACCCCATTGTTAATCCGTTCATCTTCCCGGGCTAAAAGAGCGGGAGATGCTCGTAGAAACAATTCTTTGGGGGCATTGTATTCAATCCAGAGATTGTCTCTGGTGTTTAGCTGCTTGGCCAACGATGCAATCAAAGCCACTTTTTTGGGACTGAATAGCTGGGACTGAAAAAAATCTTCTATGGTGGGTCTTTCGGCAATCTTGAGTGAGGCCTGTATTTTTGGATCCTGCATCTGGGAACGGATTTTATCCAGATCCGGCTTTAATGGACTTAAGGTTCCTAAAAGCAAAAGGTCTCCCCCCGTTCCGCTAAAAACATGGATGTAGGGGAATACAGCATGGAAGGTGGCATAAATGGTACTTAAGGTCTGATCGCTGATTTCATAGGCCTGAAGCCACTGTAAAAAAATCCCCTCTGGATTGAGGCGTTTCTGGGCTTTTTGGTAAAACTCAAGGGAGAACAGGGAACCGACCCCGGCAATCCAGGGATTGGATGGTTCCGAGATGATTACATCATAGTGTTTGGGGGTGGTTGTCAAATAACTGGCAGCATCTTCAATAATAACTTTGGTTCTGGGATCAGATAATGGCTGATTGTTGACATGATCAAACAGGTGAGAAGCCTCAATCACACTGGCGGCTAGCTCCACTACCTCGACGGAGGATACAGGGTGTGTGAGGGCAGCTCCGACTGTAACCCCACTTCCAAAACCAACAATCAGAACTTCTTTTGGATCCTTGTGAAGTAAAAGCGGGGTCTGGCCCAGCATAATCTGGGTTGGCATATCATGTTGATCTGAAGCATCAGCCTTACCATTCACTAAAAGGGAGCGACTCTGATTCTCCCCTTCCCCACGGCTTATCACGATGATACTGGCAGCTGGATCCTCTGCATAAAACAATACCCTGGAACTTTTAAAGTCTGGAAGGAAAACATCCTTAAATGTCATACCATCTGATTTTCTGGTAGGAACTACAGTAAAGGCTATCATATCCCAAGGTAACATCCACTTGGATACACAAAAGACAAGTGTTCCCAAACAAAGAAAAGGTAACAGTTTAGGCTTGTTCTGATAAATACAGTACATACCCAGAATCAGATACGCCACCCCACAGGCAACAAACAGAAACTCAAGCCCGAGCAGGGGTAAAAGAACCAAAGAACCTGTTAAGGCACCTAAAACATTGCCCCAGGTGTTGATTGCATATACCTGACCGGAAATAGCTCCCAGATCCGAGATCTGGTTGGCATACATGTGTAAAAACAGTGGAATGGACATGCCAATAAAAATGGTGGGTGGCAGCATAATCAGAACACAAAGAAATATCTTGAATCCTTCCGATAAAAACAGGGCTGAGTCTCTTGAGATCAGAAGGGAGTTTAAGAACTTGCTTAAGGAAGGTAGGTAGGGGTATCCATGTAAACTTATCAGTAACAGTGCTCCCGTAAAGACCATGGTGAGGCCGAGCCAGAAAATCTGTGGAGTGATTTTGTGCAGATAAAGTTTCAGAATCTGGGAGCCCAGGAAAATGCCAAAGATAAAACAGGACAGCACAATGGCAAAGGAGTAAGTCGAAGAGCCTAGAACCAAAATAAAGTAGCGGGTCCAGGCGATTTCAAGACAAAAGGATAAAAATCCGGTCAGGAAAATAAAACCCAGCCAATGGGCTTTAAGGCGAATCTGTTCTTCCCCATTATCTAAAGGTTTTTCGTTTTGTGGGGCAGTGGATGGCCAGATGCCCGAAATTATGTAGGCCATAAAAGCCAGAGCCAGATTTCCAAGTCCAAGACTCATCAAAGAGGCCTTTAATCCCAGGGTCGGGATCACTAAAAATGCCATAACCAGAGATCCGGAGGCCGCTCCTAAAGCATTCCAGGCATAGAGACTGGCGGCTTTTTGTCCAATCTGCTGTTTGAATTCAGTGGCATAACGAAGCACCGCCGGAAAGGTTGCACCCATGGCAATAGCTGGGGGTAACAGAACGGATGCAGCAAGAAGGATTCGCAAGGGAATCAGAACAAAAGTTGAGTCAGACTGGAGCAAAATTTGGGCGGCCAGGGTCTGGTAGAATTGTCCGGCTGCCATCATCAAAGGTTCATACAGTAAGATGGTATACAGCCCGATACCAATTTCCAATCCACAGTAAAACTTCAAGGAGCAGGGCAGTCGATCACTGACTTTTCCTAAAAGCTGACTACCTAGAGCAAGTCCTGTCATAAACACACAAAGGATTGCAGCGTAGGAATAGGCACTGACTCCAATAAACTCTAAAAGAAACTTGGACCAGAGCACCTGATAACCAAGTCCAATTGCCCCTGAGAAATAGAATAGAATTAATATCAACAGAAGTTTCATAATAAAAGATTCCCTCTTCTTTGCATTTCCAGGGGCATGAGGGGCAGGTAGCTTAACAACATTTCTTTGTAAAATTCATCAGGGTGAGCCAGATACACCCGGATAACCTCAATAAACAGCTCTGGATCTGCCAGATAACAGGAGTGTAAAAATGTGATTGCCATCTGTTTAGGTAGTGGATGCACCACATTGATAAGAACCTGGGCAGCTTCCATGGGTTTTTTACTACTGATTAAAAGGTTGGCGTAAAAGAGACTTACCTGAGGAAAACGGATTCCATATTTTTGTGTCAGCTCTTTAGCCCCCTTAAGCCAGAACTCTTCTGTATTTGCATCCAGTTGTGCCTGAAGCAGGATGGAACTTAAGCGAAACTCCATCAGACTGTTGGCAAGATCTGTTTGTTCATTTGCAAAATACTCTGTTAACAGACTGAGTACCTGTTGATTATCAAGAGGGGTGATATAGTCATTCCAGGTTTTTTTGATCTCGGGAATATGTGGATAAAGGCT
The DNA here is from genome assembly GCA_019454875.1 of Candidatus Cloacimonadota bacterium. GTDB lineage: Bacteria > Muiribacteriota > UBA6191 > UBA6191 > UBA6191 > UBA6191. The sequence continues at coordinate 3,437 of JACFNL010000062.1, forward strand.
GTATAAAGCATCCATCCACTGCTGTTGCAGATTGCGTTTTGGACTATAGACCAGATTATGAAACTCCTGATGCAACCGTATTCCCTGATCTCTTAAAAGTCCAAAACGATGGATAAAGAGTTCCGGGGAGGCATAAAGACGATCGTCATTTCTGTACAAAAGGGTAGGGTATTCCTTTTTAAACAGTTCCATAGGGGCCTGATGTTCAAGCCAGAGATTATCCTTGGTGTTTAGTCTTTGGCCGTGGGCAGCCAGAAGACTGATTTTTTCCGGGCTGAACATCTGGGTACTTAGCAGGGTAAACACATCTTCACAATGGGCAAGTTTTAAATTTTTAGCAATTTCTGGTTGTTGCATCCTCTCGGAAATATGACTGAGGTTGGGGTTTAGAGGTGTTTGTGATCCCATTAAAAAGAGATCATTGTTTCGTCCATGAAAGACATAAACGAAGGGATATACCTGGCGAAATGTCTTTAAAATGCCAAACACGGTGCTGTCACTAATTTCATAGGCCTGCAACCACTGAAGAAAAATGCCCCCTTCCCGGAGTCTGTCTTTTGTCAGTTCATAAAAGTCCAGGGTAAACAGGGAACCAATACCTGCAATCCAGGGGTTTGACGGTTCTGAAATTATGACATCATAGGTTTTGGGTGTTGTAGTCAGATAACTAGCAGCGTCTTCCACAATCAGTCGGGTCCGGGGATCCTCAAGGGGTTTTTGATTCACATGCTCAAAAAAGACGGAAGCTTTTATAACTTTTTGAATCAGCTCCACAACTTCAAGGCTTTTGATAGGATGAGACAGGGCACTGCCCACAGTAACCCCACTGCCATATCCCACAATCAGGATATCTTCGGGTTTATTGTGCATCAGAAGAGGGGTGTGGGCACATAATACCTGGGTAATCATGTCTCCTGAATCTGTAGCATCCACTTTTCCATTAACAAACAGAAGCCGAGAAGAGGTCTGGTCTTCTGGATCGATATCTTCGAGCACCATGACACTGGCGGCCGGATCCTCTTCAAAAAACAGGATTTTGTCTTGCCGGATGGAATCTGTAAAAATATTATTGAATTGAAACTCGCTGTTTCTGCGACTAGGGGTGACAGTAAACAGCAATGGATCCCAGGGTAAGAGGAAGGAAAACATGATGGCTATGGCAGATACACTCATGGTAACCCTGTAGGCATTTTTGTCCTCCTGATAAAGACAATAAAGCCCCATGAACAAGTAGGAGAGGGCGCATAAAAAAAACAGGGTTTCCAGTCCAAGCAGAGGTAGAAGGATTAAGGATCCAAAAAGTGCTCCTAGCACATTGCCCCAGGTATTAAAGGCATAGATACGGCCCGATATCTGTCCGAGCCGTTTGACATCATCGGCAAAGAGATGCAGAAACAGGGGTATGGAAATCCCGATAAATACTGTGGGCGGTAGCATTACGGCAAAACTGAGCATAATTTTGATCAGTTCAGCCAGGTAAAATGCCTGAATATCAAATGACAGAAGATTTAGGAGTGTCTTGGAAATGGTAAGCAAAAAAGGATAAAAAATCATGCCGAACAAAACCAGAATCCCGGTGATGCTTAATGATAAACCAAACCAGACAATACTTTTTTTCATACGGGGTACAAAAAAGTGAAGAAGAATTGAGCCCAGAAAAATTCCAAAAATAAACGAGGCTAAAACCACAGCAAAGGAATAGGTTGTGGAGCCAAGCACCAGTACCATAAAGCGGGTCCAGCCAATTTCCAGGGTGAAAGATAAAAATCCCGAAAGAAACACAAGCAGTAGCCAGCGGTTTTGCTCAGGGGAACTCGGATTTTCTTCCTTAACGGAAGTATGATAAGTCTCTTTAGGGAAAGGCCAGGTTTTGGCAATTATAAATGACATCAGTGCCAAAAGAAGGTTTCCCAGGCCTAAAATCATGAGGGAGGCCTTAAGTCCCATGGTGGGAATCAGAAAAAATGCCATGATCAATGCTCCAGCAGATGCCCCAAGAGCATTAAAGGCATATAGTCCAGCACTGCGACTGCCAATGTTTTCCTTTTCGCGGGCAGCATATTTTAATACAGCAGGAAAGGTTGCCCCCATAGCAATTGCCGGAGGAAACAGCACACAGGCTGCAAGAATAGCCCGAATGGAGGCTAATAAAAGAGTTGGAGCATCCGAGGCCAATAACTCACGGGCCATCATGCGGTACATGTCTCCTGCCCCGCTCATCAGGGATTCATAGATTAAAATGGTATAGATGCCGATGCCTAACTCGAGGACACAGTAAAACTTAAGAGGGCAGGGCAGACGATCCGAGATTTTTCCCAGCCACTGACTGCCTACAGCAAGCCCACTCATAAAAACACAGAGGATGGTGGCGTAGGACCAGGCACTGATGCCAATAAACTGTAAAAGAAATTTAGACCAAAGAACCTGATACCCCAGTCCAATTGCCCCGGAAATCACAAAAAGAATCAGTAACAGAACAAAATTCATGGTCTAAAACACCCACTTGATAAAAAGTCCAATTCCTAAACTGGTATCCCCAAATTCACTCTGACGAATTATACCGGCAGGGCTTATCTGGCTTTGTTTTCCAAATCCCTTCCAGGCAAAAACACTCAAGTCCAGGTTACTGGCCAGATTATACGAGATCCCTGGTTGAAAAAACACGGATTCATCCTCAAGGTTGTATTGCAGACTGGAAAGTAGAGTTTTTAAAGAATCGAGTTTTTTGATGAGGCTGAAACGAAGATACTGCCGAGAGGAATTCCAGAGCCATTTATCGGTCAAGGGACCGTGAAAAAACCCTTGATTGAGCTGGTTTAAGTTTTTGGCACCAAGCTCATGGTAGAGGTAGGATAAACTGACTGTATCTTCAGTGCTGAGCCTTTTTGTAAGGCCAAGAACAGCGGCCAGGGCGTAGTTTCCACCACCGTTAAAATAGGCATCGGAAAGCATATCCCTTTCTATCAGTCCCAACTCGGTTAAAACCCCCAGATCCGAGATTTCTCCTTCCAGGGAAAGACCTGCCATCTTTCTTTGACGAAATTCCCCTAAAATCAGTTCAGTATCAACCCGGCCCACGAGTTTTCGGTATTTGCCAATGATATTTTCCCGCTTCTGATTGCTCCCCGAGGTGATGATGATCTCCATTCCTCCCGTATCCCCTATAATTTTTTCAATTCTTAGGGCATCAATTCCGGGTTTGTAGGTTGCATCCAGGCTCTGGGGAGAAAAGGGATTGAGGACATCCAGTACGGAAAAGGAATTGCCCTTTCCAAGGGTAATAGCCTGTCGCCCCAGGGTGAAGGTATAGGGTCCGAAGTCCTTGGAGTAGCTGAACCGATCCAGTCTAAGGCGAGCATTCAGACTGCCACCACCGTTCCAGTCAAGGTCTTTGATTTCAAAAGCAGTTGCCGGATTTACCCCGGCCCCCGCACCGGATGGCAGGCTCAGATTTTGTGAGGATTGTGGTCTTATGGAGGCCTCAATTGCGGTTTCCAAAAATCCTCGATTAAAATCAAACAGGGAGTCCTGCCTGATTTTCCACTCGGAAACATAACCTGATGAAGGTATATTGGGGAGATTTAAGTGAGTGGAAGCCCTCTGGGCTGTGGTACGAATTGTAGTTTTACCCTCACGATATTCAAAACCAGACAAACTGATCAGCAGGCTGGATAACAGAAATATGCTAGCGGTTTTCAATCTCAATTACCTTACCATCCCGTAAACGAATCACGGTTCTGGCCCTGCGAATCACTTCAGGATCATGGGAGCTGAATAAAAATGTAACTCGATCTTCATGATTTAGGGACTGCATCAGATCAAGAAGGCTGTCCGCTGTATCGGAATCAAGATTGGCCGTGGGTTCATCAGCCAGGACAATGGAGGGCTTTAAGACAATGGCTCTGGCAATGGCCACCCTCTGCTGCTGGCCCCCGCTTAACTGGGATGGAAATCGTTCTTTGAGATCAATAAGCCCAAGCCGTTTCAGTACAGGCAGGATCAATTCATTATGCAGGCGATCGGCAATGCCTCGGATTTGCAGAATGAACTGTACATTTTCGTAAACTGTCAAAACGGGAAGCAGATTATAGGACTGAAAGATAAATCCGATTTTGTTAAGCCTCAGATCGGCAAGTTCGGACTCTGATTTGCCCTGGGTACTGATGCCGCTTATCAATACTTCTCCGATATCTGGCCTGTCAATGCCCCCGATCAGATTTAACAGAGTGGTTTTTCCGCTACCGGAAGATCCAGCCAATACAGAAAAATCGCCTTCCTTGAAACTGAGACTTACATTGTCAACAGCCCGAACGGTGCCACTGCTTCCGGTGTAGTGTCTGGCAACAGATTTTAACTCAATTAGTGTTGACATGATTCATCCTATCGCATGGCCTCTGAGGGAGAAACACGGGTTGCCAAAAATACGGGATACAGGGATCCAAAAATACCTAAACCGAGCATGATAAGACTAATCCATCCCATGGCATTAAAATTCCATCCTGAATAGATTATGGGTTCAAGAAGTATATTGCCAGCTTCAATGTTTTTGATTTGGGAGCTAAGATCAATTCCGTACTTTTGTGTGTAAAGGCTTAAAAGGATACAGGCAAACAATCCTGAGGCAATCCCGATCAGCGATAAAACAATACCTTCCATTAAAATCATCAGGCTGATTTTTTCCTGCCTGGTGCCAATTGCCCTCATGACTCCAAACTCACGGGTTCTTTCCATCACAGACATACAAAGGGCGTTGACTGTACCAATGCCTACAATCAGAAAGAGAACCATTGCCATGACCATTCCGTTGATTCTATCGAGGCTGATTATGGCAAGAAGCTGGGGAATGGCCTCGTTCCAGGGATGGACTGAGGAAACATCCTTTAAGGATCGGGCAGTTTTTAGACTTTCAGGCAGATCGTTTATATCCTTTAGAAGAATGGAAGCCTCGTGGATTTCATTCTCGCTTCGCAAAAGGGACTGGGCATTATTTAGGGGTAAAATGACAGTGTTATTGTCCATATCCTTAAGGCCAGTTTGAAAGATCCCACGAATCCGAAACAGCTGGGAGTTAATTTCATTGTGTTTATCCTGAACCATCAAAACAAACTTTTTACCAATATCCAGTCCGAGTTTTTTGGCCAGAGCCTCTCCTATCAGGGCATCCTGTTTACCGCTCAGGGAGTGCCATGTGCCCTTGATTAAAACCTTTTTTTTGAGCAGGGGATGTTTGAGGATTTCTTTTTCCAGTTCCATACCCATAACCACGACACCTTCGCTGTTACGGGGGCTTTGGGCCAGAGCCGGAATATACAGGCGAAATGCAGTTCTTTTACTCAAATGTTTTAAGGAGTCCGTGATTCTGATGGCTTCTGCAACAGGAATCAGGTTATCAACTTCTCTTTCTGTGAGCCAGTCCGGGTGATAAAGAGCAAGATGCCCCGGCCCTCCCTCTACTCCATTCTGTATCATTTTCTGGTGGTTTGCGATTTTGATGTTGGCCAGGTAACAGCACAAAAACACACTGCCAGCAATCCCGGCAATACTGATTAAGCTACGGACAGGGTTACGCCACAGATTGCGAAATCCAAGCCTGAAATAAAGCATTACCTTTCCCCTAAAGCCTGATACAGGCGTTTGTGCAAAATGTTTAGCGCAGGTAAAATGGTGGCAGCCACCCCTAGAGCACAAATCAGAATCAGAGGACTCATCAGGGTATTTATCTGAGGCCAGGCCCTGATTGCTGGTCGAAGTGCCAAACCGCCCCAGTTGATTTCCCCAAACCAGGGGGTCAAGTCGAGTGGATAGAGATAAAAATAGGCAACCAGACCTCCCCCTATCGCTGCGCCAAACAGGGCGGCACCAATCCCTAAAAGAAAACCTTCTGTTAGCAAAAGTTTCAGTACAAATCTTCTTTTTAAGCCAAGTGCTCTTAGAATACTAAGTTCCTTGTTTCTTTCCAGAATAGCCATACTCATGGTATTGGCAGCGATAAGAATAACAGCGGAGTAAAAAATAACTATCACGATAATCTGTACAATAAACCAGTGGTCCACAACCGTGGCCAGCTGAGGCATATCATCCCTCCATGAAATCACACTAAATTGAGGGGTCATAAAACGGATGTTTTGAACCAGAGGGTCAATGTTTAAAGGATCGGATGTTTTGCCTACCCACTCATGAATTTGCTTAGGTAAACCAATCAAACCCTGTAAATCATCAAGATGGATTAAAGACAGGCGGGTATCACGCATCTGATCTCCGCTGGAAAAAATCCCCTGGACGGTAAAAAGCCCTGAGGCGATAGCCCCTTGGGCACCCTGTCCCATTACAATAATTTCAGTTCCAATTTCAGCCCTCAGTTTATTTGCAAGCTCCTTACCAAGAAGTATGGCTCCACTCTGGGTTTTGCCTAGAGGTTTTCCAGCCATCAGATTCTGATTCAAACTTGTGATTTTCTGCTCCCGATCAGGGTCAATTCCCAAAATTTCCACGGGCAGGGAACGCATATCCTGATCGGTTCCTGAGGACATCAGAAACATGCCTCGCAATCGGGGACTATAGTCCACTGCTGGGGACTTAAAAACCTCGGGCAGACTGTCAGAAATGGTGTGATTCAAGTCCGGATCCGATTCCCGCAGTTCGGACTGGATCCTGAAGTGTCCCTGGTACTGGTCTGTGGCGGATAAAATCAGGGACCAGAGATTGCCATCGTTTAGGCTTAGGGTAAACATCAAAAGAGAACAGGCCATGCTCATGGCTAAAAGGGTGAGTCCGGTTCTGCGCCTGTTTCGCGTCAGGTTGCGAAATGCCAGATTCCATAACATCAGTTTTTCCTGCGTCTTAAAGCCTGCACAGAAAACATATGTGTGTCCAAGGGTAGATTGAGCTTCAAATCCTCATAAATCACCGTGGTTGATTCTTCAGGGTTTTCGATAGGTGAAATACGCATAAGCATTGGGATATGCCTACCCTCAATCTCACGAAAATTTTCTAATGACATCTTGCGAACCAGAATATGGTCTTCATCAAAATACTCCACCTTAACGGCTACTTTTTGAGGGAGTTTGATGTGGTAAAGAATTTTTCCCCAGACAACAGCGGAATCCTCTTTTGGTATGGCTTCAATCACAAACAAATCTGTTTGGCTCTGAGTCTTTTTAAGTGAATACAGCTCTTCAATTCTGTTACTTTTAATCAGATCATCATTGGTAAAATGAGAACCCATCCAGGAGTCACCCATCAGGCTTGAAGGAACTTTTATGGTCCTGTCAATATTGGGCATGTAGTTCCACATTTCCTGATTGATTTTTAATGAGGTCAGGCCCCGATCTTTGATTGGAGCCTCGATTCTGGCCAGAAATTTGTCCCGCCCCTCCCCATACATACTGAGAACCATGTCACGACTCCAGCTCTTTTTTTTGATTTGCATTCTGGTTTTTGCATAGGAGGTTTTAGCCAGATGCTGGGTCTCAATATCACGGATAATATCAGTCAGAACCAGATCTTCAGCCCCAAGGAAGCTAAGGCTATTCAGTATGAAAACGATCTTCAATAAATGAACCAAACTCTCCTCCATCCATAGGGTTTTCGCGAGACTTCAGGCATAAAAACCACAATGATACCATAAGGGCAAGGCAGGGACTGATCCAGGTATAAATGGGATCCATTGTCATTAAAAAGAGGGGCAGGGTAGAAGCCAGGATCATCTGGCATACCATGGCAGCCTGACCAGTGTTAGTTTCATGAAACTGCATCAGCCAGTACAGGGCCAGAAGATTTAAAACCTCAATTCTTAGAGCCGGGAAGAGCCATTGCCAATATGTGTGATTGTAGGTCAGAGCCGGAACAATCACAAAAGTTAGCCCTCCAATCAGAAGGAGTGCAGGCAAAAAGCGTTTCTGACAAAGATATAAGAGGGGAATGAGACTCAAGCTAAGAAAATGGGCCGGAATACTGACAAGCTGTTCCAGACTCATAGGAAAACATGAGGCAATCAGAAACCTTCCATACAGGGCCAGGGCTACAAGAGTTCCCGAGAATCTTAGAGGTTGAGATATCTGTTGTCGGCGCATCAAAAGATAGAGTCCAATACCAAGACAGGAGGCAATCCAGACATCAAAAAGACGCATCCAGGGCAGGGTCTGCTGAGAAAATATCAAAGAGGCGAGGCCGCTTAAAATAGCAATTGGCCGAATCAGATCCCTCTCACCAAAGGGCCGGTTACCAAGACAAACCGATGCCCCTATAAAGGCACAAAAAAAAGGAATACTACCCGCTAGAACTTCTTCGTAGGATTTGGGAAAATGTAAAATCAGCCCGAGGGCCCAAATCCAATAAAACAGAAACAGGTAACGCCAGACCTCAGGCATTATTACCCCAAAGTCTCCAGGACTCAGCCAGTTCTTTCTGGGATTTGATGTCGCGAATCGATATGGTCTGTAACAGATCCCGAACCAGTTTTTTATCCCCTTCACGGTAGGCAAGTTCAGCTAACATCAGGGTTATTTCTGTGTTTTTCTGTTTTAGCCCTCTGGCGGCGTTAGCAAAATACAGAGCATGTTCCCTGACATCGTATTTAAGACAACAGGAAAGTCCCAAGCGAATGCGGTTAAGTCTTCTTTCTTCAGCCAAAGGGTCTGTAAAGGAATCTGCTTTGCGCAAGGCTAGCAGTGCCTTGTTGAGAAGCTGTTTTTTTTCCAGATCACTAGTGCCGGACTGAATTTTTTTCATACAAAGGTTAAAGGTTTCTTCCTGCCTTTGCTCAGGTGCTTTGGGTTTATCAGAAATGGCGGGCCTGTTTATTAACTTAAGTCGCTTTAATGGGGGGGGCAAGTTTGACTTAGGTTCATTGGCAAGAAGCAGGGCACCAGGTCCAAGACAGAGGAGTTCCAGAATTTTTCGTAGCATACAGGCTGTATCGGGAACCGTATGGATCTTATGCAGTATTGGAAATGCCATTCCAGGATTCTGTAGGCAGGAGATTACAAAATCTGTATATTAGATTGACATTTTGAAAGGCACGAATGCATTCAATTCAGGACAAACGAATTGCCTTCCTTGGAGCGGAAGAGGATTTTTCTGTATTAAAAAGTCTTACAATCCAGGATACCTGCCTGGATCTTGAAAAACTTGATGCTGATCTGACACCTGATGAACTGGATCAGATTTCCTTTGAGATTCTATTTCTGGACTGGCATTGGGTTTCTTTACATTTAATGGATCTGGGGAAGTGGAAAGGCAGCCGCAAGGTGTTTTTGTTATACCCCCATGATAAAAGAGTGGAACCATTGGTACGAAAAGCTGATGACTATCTGCTCACTCCTTTAATTCCTAACCATGTCCTGTCCTTTCTGAAACTACATATTTTGAATCGACCCACTATTTTGTTTGCAGATGCCAATCCCTATTCAGGCAATGCGGTAAACTCGACATTTTTAAATCAAAATATGGACTTTTTGATGGCTTTGACATCAACAGAGACGGAAAAACTGATTCAAAACCACTGCCCACAGCTTCTGTTTCTTGATTTTTCTATGGCCGAAGGTTTTGCGGATAGAATAATTCAGCAGTTGAAATCAAATCCCTACACAAAGAGGATGGGAATTATTCTTCTCTCCGGTGCCATTGAGGTTGATGCGGTAGAAGGATATTTGAATCAGGGGATTTTACACTTTGTGATGAAACCCTATGATGAATCCGAGATTCTTCTGATGGCCAGATATTTTTTATCAAGGATGGTTCGAGGCAGGGAAACTATTCTGGTAGTGGATGACAGTCCTGTCAGTGTGGGTCTTTTAAAGGAGTTTCTGGAACGGGAGCAGTTTGAGGTTGTGGCGTTTTTTGATGCTTTGGAAGCCTTGGAATATGCAGGCAAATTTCCCCCATCCCTTATTACTGCCGATTATCAGATGCCTAAAATGGATGGCTGGGAGTTTTGCAGACAGATTAAACAAAATCCTGTGACCAAGGATATTCCTCTTGTCATGATATCAGGAGGAAACGGGGATCTGGCATACCGAAAGGCCAGAATTCTGAGGGTTGATGACTATATTTCCAAACCGTTCACCCAGAATCGTCTGGCCTATACCATCAATTCCGTGCTTTTGAAACATCACATGCAGAAGGATGAGGTGAATCGGCAGGAAATGGAAAGAGAGCTTAAAATCGGGATCCAGATGCAGGAAAACATGTTGCCGCAAAAAACTCTGGAGGTTTTACCCGTTTTAAAAGGCGAGGTGTGGTGGGTACCGGCCAGGCAGCTGGGTGGGGATTTTTTTGAGTATTGTATTGAAGACAAAGAGGCTTCTGTATTTGCTGTTGCTGATGTGTCTGGTAAGGGGCTGTCTTCTGCTCTTTTGGCTACAGCCGGCCAGGCCTGTTTGCGAACCAGCCTTAAATTTACACGGTCCCCGGCAAAACTACTGGAAACTTTAAATGACTTTGTTCATTCAATCCATCAGCCGGATCGATTTATCACGGCATTTGTTTTACAGGTTGATTCAGTTCATAAAAAGATTCATTGGGCTTCAGCAGGCCACAATGGGATGATTTTTCTGCACAGGGATTTGAGCTATGACTCATTGTCAGCAACTGGGCTTCCCTGCGGTATGAGTGTTTCGGAAGAGTATGAGGTGCAGTCTTTGCCTTTTGTCAGTGGAGACCGGCTAATTCTATTCTCCGATGGGGTACTGGAGACTTTGGACAAACAAAAGGTATTTTATGGCAGGGAGCGGTTTCTTGGCAGTCTGAAGGACTCGGCCCATTTGCCCTTGAACAAAATGCTGGCCCATATTCGTCGTGATCTGCAAAAGTTTTGCAATGAAGGCTCACAAAATGATGACATTACACTTCTGGCGCTGGAACTGCTTTGATTCTGGTGTGTAAAATGCCTTCCAGAATCTGTGCAAAAACTTCCAGGCAGACCAGCTGTTTTTCTTTCAGATCTGTAAAAGATATATCCTGAATCAAAATCAGACCCAAAAGCTGATGGTTGTTATCCCATAATGCCCGCCCCAATATAAATTCTACAGGTAGTTGTTCCTCCGAGTTTAATGAGGCTTTGGCTAAAAATAGCATCTTTTGAATCCAAATCTGGGAAGAATCCAGTTCCAGGGGAAGCTCTTTGTTTTGATCCTCGGATTGGAATTTACCTGCTAACCTCAGTGTAACTGAGTCGGAAAGGTACAAAAGGCAGCCCTGGGATTTTAAAATCTGGCAGGCGAGGCGACTGATTTGATCCCAATCGGGGTTGGTTTCTTTGAGGTTGCAGGAATTTAAGCTCAAGGCGAGATTTTCCAGATATTGCTCCGGTAGCTGACCAAACTGCAACAGCCATTCATTCTGCTTTTCCAGAAGGTTTGTTTTTTCCCGTAAATCTTCCTGATCCAAAGCCGCTGTTCTAAGCCTTGATTCCATAGAGATGAGCTTTTGTATGGTTTCTTCCCTTTTCTGCAAGAAAAACGAGAAGAGAAATGCACTTGCTAGACCTGGAGACCATAAAAAGGCATTGTGCAGGTATACATTGTCCATTGCCTGCAGATGTGATAGCTGCATGAGGGTTTGCACAATGATTAAAAGGATGGCCAGAAGCCAGGCCTGCAAGCCTTTAAGATGCCAGGAAGCAATACATAAAAGCACCAGAGATAAAAACTGAGTCAGTAGTAGACTTGTATGGGTATGTAAAAACATTGCCTAGCTTATCGGTTGCGTTGATTTTCCCGCGAAGATTTGTATGTTAGATTTGTTTAGCCAAGGGAGGATTTGTGCAGGAACAAAAATTTGATCTGATTGTTTTGGGTTCAGGGCCAGGTGGAGAAAAGGGGGCAGCCCAGGCAGCTTATTTTGGCAAAAAGGTCGCTATTGTAGAACTGCATGATCGCTGTGGAGGTGCTGGAACCAATACGGGAACCCTGCCCAGTAAAACTTTAAGGGAAACCTCCCTGACCTTATCTGGTCTTAAGGCCAGAAATTTATATGGAGTGGATTTATCGATTCGCAGGCAGGCTACTGTGTCTGACTTTCTTTATCGGGAAAAGCTGGTGAAAGATGCGGATCAGAACAGGGTTAGAAGCAACATTGAACAGCATGGCATAGCTCTTTTTCATGGGTTTGGACGATTTGTCGATGCTCATACCATTGAGGTTTTAAATAAGGAAAAGCGAGTCATTGCCGTCCTGACAGCCCCTACCATTCTGATTGCAACTGGATCTTCTCCACATAGACCAGCGGGATATGATTTTGATCATCCGGCTATTTATGATTCCGATGAAATTCTGGAACTTGGATTTATGCCAAAGTCTATGGTCATTGTAGGTGCGGGTGTGATTGGTTGTGAATACGCCTGTACCTTTGCTGCCCTTGGCATTGAAGTTACACTGGTTGATGGCAAAAACCGGCTGCTTGATTTTTTAGATGTTGAGGTTTCCAGAACCTTGGCAGAAGCGATGGCAGATTTAGGGGTCAGGATTCGCTCAGGGCGCAGAGTCTCTGCCTGCAAACCACTAGATCAGGGGCAGATTCAGATAGAGCTTGATAATCAGGAATCCATATACTGTGAAAGTGTTCTGGTATCTTCTGGTCGCAATGGGAACACCAAGGGACTTCAGCTTGAAAATGCTGGTCTTTCTGCAAATTCCCGAGGCTGTCTTGAGGTGAATGAGAAATATCAGACCAAGGTTTTGCATATCTACGCCGTTGGAGATGTAATTGGTTTTCCGGCCTTGGCCTCCACCTCCATGGAACAGGGCAGGGTGGCCATGGTTCATGCCTTTGATTTGAATTACAAAACTAAACTGGCCTCTATTCTTCCCTACGGTATTTACAGTATTCCCGAGGTTTCCATGACAGGGGACACAGAGGAGTCGCTTAAGGAAAAAGGGGTGGATTATGTGGTGGGTCGTGCCTATTACAACAAAAACTCCCGTGGGATTATCATTGGAGATCAGCGCGGATTTCTAAAACTTCTGTTTTTAAGGGAAAACATGAAGCTTGTTGGAGTCCATATCATTGGAGAGCAGGCATCTGAGCTTGTGCATATAGGGCTTATGGCCATGCAGATGAATGCCAATGTGCAACTGTTTATTGAGGCCTGTTTTAACTACCCAACCCTTGGAGATCTTTACAAGTACGCCAGCTACGATGCCCTGCAAAATCGCGACAGATCCTAAATTCTTGGCCGTGAGGCCAGTTCACGATCCTGTTTTCTTTTGGCATCAAAGTCTCTGGCACCGTGGGATACACTGATCACCCAGATTATGATCATAACAAATACAATTGCAAACAGAATGGTCTGATTGGTGATCTCACTCCATCCAAATACTGAAGCCATCCCAAACCAGATAAACAGCTTTAGTAAGGACGCGCTGACATCTCCAAAGCGCATAATTGGGCCCTCTACAATTGGTTTTAATTGAAATTTGGTCTGTTCATCTGTCTGAGTGTACAAAAGTTCCTTGGTAGCATTGTTCAGGGAATAGTTCATGGAACCGCCAAGAATCATCAAAAACTGAATAATGATAATCTCTACCGGAAAAGACATGATGACAATAGCACTTAAACAAAATACTGGCAGTAACATGACGGAAAAACTAAGCCCCATGTGTGTAAAAAGCCATCGCGAGGTCACAAGCAGTAAAATGACCCCTAAATACCCCTGACCCCTGAATATATCTATGTAAAACTTGCGGACCTTGGGCTCTTTGATATCGAGATAATTCTGGTACAGATTCAAAAACTCCGTTTCTGAAATTTCAGCCTGCTTTGCCAACATCAGGATTTTTTCTGATCTTTGTGAGCTTTTGACAGCTTTTAAGGCATGAACTTTTTCAAATCCTTCCGGACCCAGTTTTTCCTTTACATCAACAAATACCTCAGCATATAACTTCTGGGAAAGACTGGTATCAATCTGAACAGACATCTGAAACTCCATGACGGTATTAAACAGAGCTAGACTGTAAACCATCATGGTGATTCCGCGAATGTAGCGATCCTGAAACAGGCGGACAAAATCTGAGAAAAAATGCTGGGCCTTTGGTTTTACGGGCTGGATAGTTAGGGGTTGTGGTTTTGGAGCTGATTTTTTATCAGGCAGAATTTTTAGGACCAGAAACATGGAAAAAAGTAACAATCCACCAGCAATCAGAAGGCTCTGATCCCTGTAAGCACTGGTTACTACCCAGGAGGATAACTCAGCCCCGGCTAAACTTCCGATGGTTGCACCTGCGGTCACATACCCATAACATTTTTGCCCTTCCTGGGGTAAAAAAGCATCATTGATACAGGCCCACATCAAGGCAAGAGCCAGTAAAAAATAGACAGAGGCAAACACATAAAACAGGGCCACTACCGGTTTGTTATCTGAGTGCAGTAAGAAGTGAAACAGCAGGTGAAGCAAAAATATGATCAGGTACGCGCCCTTAATCAGAGACCGCTTTTTAACTTTGCCGTAAAAGGCCCCGTAAAACTTGGTAACCATCAGTGAAACAAAGGCAATTCCTAAAAAGACAAAAGGCAATAAATCGGGATCAAAAGAATTCAGAAACTGGGAGTTCCTCAGGGGCTTTACCAGATAGTAGGAAATCAGAAGACTCAGGAGTGCAAAAAAACTCAACAGGGTTCGCTTTAGCTCTGTTGTGCTTAGGGCTGTATAATTGAGTATTCCTTGCAGCATAAAGATAAAATCATGCTACCCTTTCTGTGCGCCATTGTAAAAAGTATGACGATAGTGGTATCAAATCATGAGCCTTAAGTGTTACTTCTTTCCCAGAATTTGTCTGCTTTTGTGTATCCTTTTTGTGCGTTGCCTTAGTTCTGATCCGGTTTTGGAGTTGAAGAACAGGGGATGGGAATTTGACTCTCTTAGTCTGCTACGAGCGATTCAGTCCGAGGATGTTGAGGCTGTGCGTCTTTTTTATCGTGCCGGAGCTCGCTTTGAAATCAGGGATCTGGAGGGTCGAACACCCTTGATTCTTGCTATTTTGAAGCAAAATATTGAGATTACCGCCATTATTCTTGATGCCGGAACGAACCCTGATCAATTGGGAGACGAAGACTTCAGTCCTCTGATGTTGTCCTCTTTAAGCAATCAGCCGGATATCACGGCAATGCTTTTAGTAGCCCGCGCAGACCCCAATCTTTATGATCAGGGTGGAGTCACAGCCTTAGGATATGCCGCCATGGCCGGAAATGAGCTTTCTGTAACAGCGCTTCTTGCCTCTGGAGCCACAGTGAACCACAGGGATAAGTCGGGCAACAGCGCATTGATGTATGCCTCACGAACCGGAAATTTGCCCATTGTCAAATTACTGTTGGCGGAAAAAGCCCGTCTGGATTATCGAAACAATGATGGTATGAGTGCTTTGATGATGGCAACCGTCAATCAACATGAAGATGTAGTGGAGGAGCTGCTGTTGGCCAAGGCCGATCCGAACCTTAAAACCGGTGAGGGATTTGCGGCCCTTGATATGGCCTGCAGGCTTAAGAATCAGAATTTACAGAATCTTTTCCTAAAGGCTAAGGCCAGGGCATCCAAAGAGTGCAAGGAAGTCTCCCCGTGAAACTGTGTTTGTTTTTCCTGTTTCTGATGGCGGGATATTCCTTGGATCCATATCCCTGGCCCT
Source organism: Candidatus Cloacimonadota bacterium (assembly GCA_019454875.1). Taxonomy (GTDB): domain Bacteria; phylum Muiribacteriota; class UBA6191; order UBA6191; family UBA6191; genus UBA6191. The sequence goes on from JACFNL010000062.1 coordinate 19,054, forward strand.
ACTATCAGAGGATCCTACCTAAGGACAGTAAAGATCTTTTAAATCATCTGGATCAGATTTTACATACAATCCAGCATTCTGGCAGAAAACTTGAAATCAAGTACTGGTACATTCTATTGGGCAGGGGTACCTGGAAATTGCAGTCATCCGATCAGAAACAGTTAAACCAGCTGATTCACAATATCCGGTCCCGAAAAAGTATTCATGCCATAATGCCAAGGTTTCATATTTTTGAAATGGACGCAGATGATGAACCCCAATGGGCAAGGGAACTCACTTTTGATGGACTTGTACAATGGATTGCGTCTGAATTCCCAAAAGGTTATGAGGTACTTCCCTGGGTGTATCACAGCGTCATGACAGAAAGAGATTTTGCCCGAGTATTAGATGCCACCCGCGACAATGCCTGCCACACCAGTATTCGACTGCTATTTTGCAGGTCCATGCCCTGCATTAAAAGCAAGGAAGTGTATCGTTTTCTTAAAACACAGCCAACTCCACCGGACGATGGTTCTCACCTGCGACTTCAGGCAGAATTTGTTTCAAGAGAATTATCCAAGGTGAAATTCTTTTCCGAAATGTTCTCCCCCTTTGCAGGCCCAGAGCCCAGGTAGTACTATGTGTTCAGGGGGGATTGTATGCAAAAACTCAATGCTAAATGGGAAAATGACGGTTGCCTTTATATGGTTTGCTCTCGCTGTTTTGAACGGGTGTTATCACCAGAGATAGACTCGCCTGCGGCAGCCTCAATGGCACAAACATGTCGTATGCACTTAAAAACAAGTTTGGCCCAAAAAGGACTCGCACCCAAACATCGGGCCATCAGTACTTCCTGTCTTGGTATCTGCCCGGAAAATGAAATTGTAGTTTCTGTTCTTAATACCAGTTCCCAGACTACAGAGTGCTTAAGTTTTCCTAAAAACCTAAGTCCCGAAGAGATAGGCAATCAGGTTCTTGACTCCTGCTCGTGTTAAAATTCAATACCATGAAAAAGTTCTTCAACACAGCCGGGGCCAATCAGCCAAGACTTCACTATACAGTTTGGCGCGAAGACGGGGTTAAACCCATTCTTGAACTGATCGAACAGGAAAAATATTTCACCCATCATGCCCCAAGACAGAGCGGTAAAACCACATTGCTCCGAGAACTTTGCAGAAAGTTGAATGAAGAAGACAAGTATCTGGCCTTACATATCACGGTGGAGAGTGCTCAGGCCGCCAGAGATAATGTTCTGGAAGCCAACCGCGTAGTTTTACATGCCTTAAAATCCATAATTAAATCCACAGGAGAATCGGCCCCCGAAATCGAACCCTATTTTTCAGATAAAAACTCGGTAGAACTTTATTTGAAGAAGCTATGTGAAATTAGTCGCAGGCCCGTAGTCCTTGTTATTGATGAGATTGACTCCATGGCCGGAGAATCCCTGATCGCCCTCTTTCGCCAGCTTCGAGCGGGCTACGATCATAGACCTCGGGGCTTCCCCCAATCCATCATTTTAAACGGGGTACGGGATTTAAAGGATTACCGTATTTATTCCTCAAAAGAAGACACCTGGTTAACCGGTGGTTCCTGTTTTAACATCAAAGCGAAGTCTGTTCGATTAGGGAATTTTTTGTTGGAAGATGTTAGGGAGCTGTTCTCTCAACATGAGGCAGAACGGGGACAAAAACTTGCCCCAGGACTAGTGGAAAAAATCTATGAACTGACTCAGGGCCAGCCCTGGCTTTGTAATGCCTTAGGCGAGCAGATGTGTTTTGAGCTTTTCCCAAATGAGCCAGTTCTGAATGAAATTCATCTTCACGAAGCCAAAGAAGCTTTAATTCTTTCTCGTGCCACGCACATTG
>JACFNL010000063.1:0-20149 GCA_019454875.1 Candidatus Cloacimonadota bacterium
GGAAGAGTAGGTCGATGCCAGCTCCATTGAAAAATATTCTCTTTTCTTATTTCCGGTATTTTTGTTTTAGGTGTACTTCACCGAGACACCAGATGGAGTATTTAGAACCATCATAATTGAGCCTTCATCATCTCCGTGAAAATAGGGGATTTCCACTCTTTGGGCGATTACGCGGGCATATTCAATAGCTTCAGGGAAGTGTTTGGCTTTCCAGTCTGAAAGAGATATTGTATCTCCACTTTGTAAAACCCCGACAATTCTATGCTGAAACCAGACATTGTCCTTATTCTGCTGTCTTTGTGATTCCACGGCTATTATTTTTAGCTGAGATAAATCCATTTTTGGTTTGGTAACCACATTTCCGCTGGATACTTCACAATCAAGGATTTTTTTTGAGTTGAAGTCAAGCAGTAAGAAGTCATCTGTTGTTATAATTTTCTTAATGGAGTAGATGAGACCAATGCCGGCAAAAAGTCCGAACACGGCCAAATCCATCATAAAAGAGGCAATAAGCCCTGTTCCACAAAGGCAGCCCATACCCTGGTAGGTAGATTCCCTGCCGCTAGTGATTTCAAGGCGTAAAACATCAGAAGAGATCATGCCTGAACCAACAGAAAATGGATTGTTAGTCGCTAGTGCTGACGAGGGTTTAACCGTATTAATTCGGGTCTCGGCCTCCTGAATCTCAAAGCGGTTGACTACAGCAGGCTGCAATTTTTTATTCTGTGATTTAAGTAATCTGTTAAGTTTGGCCAGAACCTTGCGTTTGGAGTCATGTGAAAGGGCTTCAAAGCGATTCACGGACTCATCTGGTAAACTTAATAATAAATCTTTGATTGTAGGTTGCAAAACAATGACCACCCTGATTTCTAAACAATACCAGTTCCCAGCAGTCTACCATGAATCGCATTTGGTCTCATTGTCTGAGAGAAACTTCTTTGTACAGCAGACCCAATTCGCGCAGTCCGTTTTAGAGCTAGGCTGTGGAACGGGGAGACTATATCCGATTTTGGGATCTGGTAATAAGCAGTATGTAGGTCTGGATAGAGAATGGCAGATGCTAAAGTATTTTTTGAAAGACCATCCAAAAGCCTGCCTTGTGCTGGCTCAATGGGGAGACTGGCCGCTTTTGTCTTATCAATTTGATATGGTGGTTATGGCTAGAAACACCTGGTTTCATGTGCCTCCCGTCTCCCGTCTGGCCTTACTTAACAATGTTTATGAAATCATGAATGAATCCGGGATTTTTGTGGTGGAAGTAGACAGGATTAAGGATGGGAGTCCATATCGGCAGGCAGATTTTTTTCCCCAGCCTGTTTTGGAAATCGTGGGATGTTTTAGGGATGCGGGACTCAAGCTGGAATTTACTAAAAATCTGTCTGGAACCAAAACAGCTTTGTGCTTCCGCAAAGCCTGCCGATAAAGAACATACTTTAAAATACAATTAAGGACATACAATGAAAATTCACTGGATCACATTTGCCCCAATTGAGAATAACTCAGGGCAGTTAAGCTCCCAATTGGCAAGTGCAAGATACAGGGTTCTGATTCCGGCAAAAGAACTGGCTAACCGTGGATTTCAGATTCAGGTATTTAACACTCAGACCATTGTCAGAGATGTGCCGGAAGATATCCTGAAATGTGATCAGATTGTCTTCTCTAAAAGTTTTACGCCTGTAAATGAGTTTATTGCCAGGGAAGCCAAGGCTCGGGGAATCAGGATTATAGTGGACCTGTGCGACAATCATTTTGTCAGTGAACCAGAACTTCGTTCCCATTTGATAAAAATGTGTGAGTTGGCTGATGTGATTGTTTGTTCGACCCCAGCTATGGCTGAGGCCTTAATGGAGCATACAGGACGGGCAGGTACAATCATTTCTGATCCTTATGAAGGAGAACATCAGAATCCGGTTTTTACCCCTAAAAAGTCCTGTGAACTTTGCTGGTTTGGTCATACAATCAATGTACCTTCACTCTTAAATCAGCTGGTATCCCTGGAAGAATTGGCCACTGAGGGAAAGCTCGGTAAAAATCCGATTCTAAGGATTGTGACAGGAGTGATTCCAGAGCTTGAGGAGGCAATTGGTCGGTACAATAAATCTTTAACCAAATGGAAACTGGAGCTGATTCCCTGGTCATTAAAAGCTACCTGGGATGCTTTTTTTAACTCTGATATTGTTTTAGTGACTACAGAGGGCAGTGCCGGGTTCAGGGCTGTAAAAAGTCCGAATCGGGTGATAGAGCCGTTATGGGCTGGGAAAATGGTGGTAGCAAATCCTTTGCCCGCTTACCTGGAGTTCTCCGATTCTGCAATATTGTGTGAAGACCTTAAAGCGGGAATTCAAAAAGTATTGGATTTAAGCCCAGATGAAATACACAGGCGTATCACCCTGGGCCAGGATCTTATTGCCAGAAAGTACTCGCCTCAAGTCATAGGAGCATTGTGGCATCAGGTGTTAAAACCCGATTCCAAAGGTAATATTGCCCAAACAGAAGGAAGTCAGATCCGATTGAATCTTGGATGTGGTGATAAGATTCTTCCGGGATATATTAATGTGGATGTAGCCTCATCCAGGGCTGGCAAAGAGCCAGATGTTATCTGTGATTTACGGGATTTGAAGACATTTGAGTCCAATTTTGCTGATGAGATACTGAGTGTGCATGTAGTAGAACATTTCTGGAGGTGGGAGGTTCTTGACATACTGAAGGAGTGGGTCAGGGTCTTAAAACCTGGTGGGAAGATGATCATTGAATGTCCTAATCTGTTAAGTGCCTGTGAGGAAGTTTTAAAGAACCCTGACATAGCTACAGGACCTGGCCCTGAGGGACAAAGAAGCATGTGGGTTTTATATGGAGATCCTTCCTGGAGAGATCCTCTTATGATTCATCGCTGGGCCTATACTCCAAGAAGTCTGGCCCAACTTTTGTTTGAAGCCGGGCTTCAGGATTTAATGCAGGAACCGGCTCAGTTTAAGTTGAGAGAGCCAAGGGATATGAGAATTACCGGTATTAAACCAGTGGAGAAAAAATGAGTCAGAAAATTTGGGATGATTATTTTCAATGGTACTACGAGGCAAACACCTGGAAATTTACATTCTACAGAGGTGTGCGAACCTTAAAGTTCCCTGCGGATATGTGGAATTACCAGGAGATACTTTTTGAACATGCCATCGATAATGTCATCGAAACTGGGACCCGCCACGGTGGTTCAGCCCTTTATCTATCCGATATGCTGTCTGTACGAAACCCCAATGGAAGAGTTTATTCCATTGACATTGATGATAGTGAGCGAGCCTACAGCAATCATCCAAACATCCATTTCCTGATTGGAAGCAGTGCTGATGAAGCGATGGTACACAGGGTGACTCAGTTGATGGGTGAAAATCGTGGCAAAATTATGCTGATGCTTGATTCAGATCACAGTTGTGAGCATGTTTTAAAGGAACTTGAGTTATGGGTTCCGTTTTTGAGGTCGGGAGATTACCTGATTGTAGAGGATGGGTGTGTAAATGGTCATCCTGTGAGGAAAGAGCATGGGCCAGGTCCTTGGGAAGCAGTGGAAATCTTTTTAAAGAAATTTCCTGATTTACTGGTTCACGATAGGGTAAGAGAAACAAAGTTTGGAGCTACAGCTGCTCCCAATGGTTATTTCATTCGTAAATAGAGGAGATATGGTGGTTCGAATTCTTTTGATTATGTTGCTTGTGCCACATGCAGTCGCCGACACATTCAGGGTTGGCCTGGCAAACATATATTTTATGTCTGCCCTGTTTGACAATAACTTAAATGCCCCCATTTTTAATGAAAGGGTTAAAAACCCACCAACTGAGGAAATCGAGGCAGAATTTGATCGATTGAGCAGGCAGATGCTGACCAGATATCTTAAGTTTTTACAGTCCGATATTCTGGTTTTATGTGAGGTTGATTCTCGCCCGGAAATGCTTGAAAAGTATGTCAGTGAAGATCTTGATAATCGTTATACTGTGATTCACAATTCGCCAGTTGTAAAGGATAAAAAATTTTACAATACACAGCAGATTGCCGCTCTGGTTGATAAATCCAAGTTTTTGATTCGCCGCTATGAGGCTCATCTGGATTCTGAAGTCACCCCCATGAATGGCCGTTATCCATTTCCAGACTATAAAACCGTGATGGTGGACGGGAAGGAAAAAAATATCTGGTGGTCGCGATTCCCAATCGAGTTTGATGTGGCTTTAAAATCAGATCCTACTCATTGGTACAAAGTCATCGGAACCTATCCAAAATCCAAATTTGCCAGAAGCCCTGAGGCTGCCCGTATGGCTAGAATTTCCAATCGGGTGCAGCAGGAAATGATTCGTGAGAGAGTCGAAGCTGTAGCCTCTGAGTTTGAAGATATCATTGTACTAGGGGATATGAATGACAGCCTGGGAATGGATGAGGTCGAGAAGGAATTAAATCAGGATGCACTGTCAGTGCTTTATCAAGGAAAACACGATCCGATATTATGGAATCCAGTTGCCTACCTTCCAGGCCAGGGAACTTACATCTACCAAGGTGTCCCCGAAACCATTGACTTCATTTTTGTATCTCATGGGTTGAAATCAGGCAAAGGTACAACCCGTCCCAAGGTATGGGAATATGATTCCGTATTTCGGTTTTTCCTAAGGGAAACAAAAAGGTCGAATCCTGATCGCCTGGAAAACAGGGAACTTTTTGTGTCGGATCATGGGCCAGTCACCATTGATATTCGTCACTAAGGAACAAAAATCTCAGGTGATGGCCCGCTAGTCCTATTCGTTGTTTTCTTTTTCCAGAAAGGGGTAGGAAAAGTCTTTGGGTGGCACAAAGGTTTCCTTAATTGTTCGGACATTGACCCATCTTAAAAGATTGAGTTTGGAACCAGCCTTGTCGTTGGTTCCAGACGCTCTTGCCCCGCCAAAGGGCTGCTGCCCCACCACGGCCCCGGTTGGTTTATCATTGATGTAAAAATTCCCAGCACTGTTTTCCAAGGCTTTGCAAGCGGTTACAATGGCGTTTCTATCCTGAGCAAACACGGCTCCTGTCAGGGCATAGGGAGAGGTTTTATCCACAATCTCCAGAACCTCATGGTAGTGGGGGTCGTCGTATAAAAATACAGTCAGAACCGGACCAAAAATTTCTTCTTCCATGGTTTTGAAGTGGGGATTGTTGGTCAGAACAATGGTAGGCTCAATAAAATAACCCCGGCTATCATCACATTTTCCCCCAAACACAATCCCGGCTTCGTCTGAATCATTAACGAAGTCAATGTAAGCTTTGATTCGATCATAGGACTTTTTGTCAATGACGGCATTGATGTAGTTTTCAAAATCTTCAACAGGTCCCATTTTGATTCTGGCAAACTGAGATTGAATTCTATCAAAAATATCTGGCCACATGGATTTGGGTAGGTAGGCTCTTGAGGCAGCGGAACATTTTTGACCCTGGTATTCAAAAGCTCCACGAACCAAAGCAGTGGCTAAGGCAGCAGGATCGGCACTATGGTGGGCCACAACAAAATCCTTGCCACCTGTTTCACCTACAATTCTGGGGTAGGCCCGGTAGCGGGAGATGTTTTCGCCAATGGTTTTCCAGAAGGACTGGAATACTCCTGTAGAACCAGTGAAGTGTATTCCTGCAAAATCACGATGGTTCAAGACGATTTCCGAAAAATCGGCACCGCTGGGGTAGATCAGGTTGATTACTCCAGCGGGAAGCCCAGCCTCCATAAATATTTTCATGGTCAGATAGGCCGAGTAAATTTGAGTGGTCGCGGGCTTCCAGACACAGACATTGCCCATCATGGCAGGACAGCTCGGCAGATTTCCGGCGATCGCTGTGAAGTTGAAGGGAGTGATTGCGGCAACAAAGCCCTCCAGAGGCCGATATTCAAGGCGATTCCAGGTTGTGGGCGCGTGAACACTTTGCTGTTCAGAATAAATTTCCTGCATAAAATGTACATTAAATCGCAAAAAATCGACTAGTTCACAGACTGCATCAATTTCTGCCTGATGCGCACTTTTGGACTGAGCCAACATGGTGGCGGCATTCATCTGGGCTCGATATGGCCCAGCCATTAGGTCCGCAGCTTTCAAAAAGATAGATGCTCTATGTTCCCAGGGCATGGATGCCCAGTCGGCCTGGGCTTTCATGGCCGAAACAATGGCCATTTCAACATGCTTTTTTTCACCAGCATGATAGTTTGCCAATGTATGGGAATGTTCGTGAGGGCAGACACACTTCTCCTGTCTTTGGGTGCGGATTTCATTGCCCCCAATGATCATGGGGATATCTAGCACCATGGAGCGCATTTCTTTCAGGGTCTCTTGCAGTTTTTTCCTGGCAGGGGAACCGGGCTCGTAATTGAATACTGGTTCATTAGCAGGTGCAGGCACCCTAAAAATAGCATTGTTCATATGCTCTCTCCTGTTGGTTTTAGGTCATAACGGCTACACAGATCCCTAAGGGCCTCCAAGGCGGTTACCATGATGGAGGTGGTATTGCTCTGTAGCCAGTTCAGAATTGTTTTCATCTCATTTGAATCCTTGCACTGCAATAAAATGGGGGTACCCAGTTTTGGCTCAGTCCAGGCACTGACAAGGCATCCGGCCGGAACCGGAACGGTCAGGGCAATGGGGTGGTAAAAATGAAACCCTAACAGCCCCATAGCTTCTGCCTGACGATAACAAAAAAACTCATCTTTTGAAAATTGCAGATTCAGGTTAAGAAAGCCCATCAGATGAGGAGGTCTTTCCACAATAGTGGCTGTAAAAAACCAGTGTTTCAACTCAACGACGGTGCAATCCAGACCAGCATGCGTAAACATATCCGCCGTAGGCAGGTGGTCATGTAAATCTTTTAGCAGGCTCATAGTTTGGGCACAAGTCTAACAGAAGCATGGTACAATGGCGAACAAATCCAATCAGATTAGACAGGAGATTGTATGAAAGTTTTGGTATCAGAGCGGACCCCGGAGGCAATTGGACCTTATGTTCTAGGCCGCGAGTTTAACGGTGTATGTTATTTTTCCGGGCAGATTGCTTTGGATCGGCAGACCAACCAGATGAAACAGGGCAGTCTTGAAGAGGAGATCAGGCAGGTATTTTACAACATGGAATGTATGCTTAAGGACAATGGACTCAATTTTGAAAATGTCCTTAAGACCACGGTTTTTCTGGTGGATATGGCAGATTTTCAGGAAGTTAATGCTATTTATGCAACATACTTCAAGGCTCCGTTTCCGGCCCGCTCCTGTGTGGCTGTCAAGGCCCTACCTAAGGGAGCAAGAGTTGAAATAGAAGTAGTGGCCGGGAGGTCCTGATTTCCCTAAATGATTGTTTACAGAAGGCTGAAAGGCATTTTTTTTTAGATGAGTTGCCCCAGGCCTTGAGCCTTTATCAACAGGTTTTGAAACTGGAACCAGCAAGTTTTCCTGCATGGGAGGGTATAGGTAAAACCCTGATAAAAGCCAATGAGTTTTCCCAGGCAGAAATATGTTATCGAAGGCTTCTGGAAATGAATCCGGATTCCCTGGATTATCGGATTTCACTGGGGAAGTGTCTTGTTTTTCTAAATCAGTTGCCCGAAGCTTCAGCCCTTTTTGCCCAGGTGTTAAAAAAGGAACCGACCCATCCTGTAGCCCTGCTTTTATTAGGAGATGCCTTTTTAAGAATGGGAAAGTTTCAGTCTGCTAGAAGCTGTTTTTTACTATTGGTGAAACTAGAGCCTGAGTCTTGTGCTAACTGGTACAACCTGGGTATGACCCTTTCGCTTTTGCATAAGCCTAAGGAGGCAGAAGAGTCTTATAGAAATTGTTTGCGGCTGAATCCCGAACATTTTATGGCTCTTAATAACTATTCGCTTAGTTTATTGATTCAAGGAAAGCTAAGAGAGGGTTTTAAGGCCTACTTGAATCGAACTGAAGTCCGTCTGAAACCAAAGCTCATAAGCCGTGGTTTTAGGGCCTCTGATTTTAAGGGTAAGACACTGCATATTTTAGCGGATCAGGGACTGGGAGATCAGATTTTTTTTCTTAGATTTTTAAGATATCTTCCCTTGCTTGGGGTGCAGAAAATTGTATTTGAAGGGGATGAGAGACTATCTTTTCTGATCCCGGATTTTCTGCCCGAAACAATTGTGCTTTTGGAGACAAAGCCAATGGATGCAGTGCCCGTGTTTATTGCAGATTTACCCTATTATCTTGGTTTTTTTGAAACCATGCTGCTACCAGAAATAGTTCCAATCAAGCCCATCGTAGAGAACCCGGTAAGAGTAATTCGCAGAAGGCTTGGCATAACCTGGAGAGCAGGTATCCGTAACAGTTTAAAAGAGATTGATCTTAAGAAATTTCTTGAATATCTTAAGGGACTAGATATTGTTTTGGTAATTCTTCAGAGAAACCCGACCCAACAGGAATTGGCTCTGGTGCGCAGCTATTTTCCCGATTCCATTGATGCCAGTTCTCTTAACGAAAATCTATTGGATCTGATCCCGATGCTTGGCAGTCTTTGTGGCATGGCAGGGGTTAGTAATACCAACTTTTATCTGGCGGCTCATCTTAGGATCAGGAGTTATTTTTTGATTAAAAGTCCTCCCGATTTTCGATTTGGTATTTCCCAATCACAGAGTCCCTGGTTTCCAGATGGACTGGTTTACAGGCAGTCTGTAACGGGAGACTGGGATGAAGCCCTTTTGACATTAAGGGAACAGCTCATCTGTGATTTTGGTTTAAAGGGACAGAGTGCCAATGAATGTGCGCTTCGTCTGATGCATCAGAGACAGTTTGAGGAAGCGTTGGAATGCCTTGTTTCTGAGGCATCATTTGATGATTTGTCCGTGTGCAACCTTGCAGGACAGATTTATAGGGAATTAGGCCAATATAAAAAGTCTTTAAAGTATCTAAGGATGGCAGAACAAAAACTTCCCGATCATCCGGTGATTGTGAACAGCCTTGCCCAGACTCTTTTTAAAATGAACGACATGTCCAGTCTGGATATTTTACGACGGTTTGATTTTTCTGAGCCTGTTCTGGTTTTGAATCTTGCAGGAATGTTAAATGAGTTGGGAAGGTATTCTGAGGCACTCAAATTGTGTGAACAGGGAATCAAACAACAAATGTTGCTTTCCGGTTTTTACAAAAATTACATTATTGCTGCTTTTCATTTAGGTGATTACAGACTGGCATTGGACGCAGCAAAAGAAGTTATGTTGCTTCCTTTGAGTCCTCAGGAGAGGCTTGAGCTGACTGATTACCTTAGTGTGTTAGCCTCCTTGTCTGAGGAAGAGGAGCTAGCCTGGCAGACTTACAGGGCTAGACCATCGACTCGATCAGTCTTTCGAGATTTTAATGAGTTTCATCTCCCCCCCCTGGAGCAGATTCAAGGCAAGTCTCTCTTTATTGCGTCAGAACAGGGGCTTGGAGATGAGCTTTTTTTCCTGCGCTGGATACCAGAACTTATACAATTGGGTGTCAGTAAGATTGCCTATGCCCCCTCCATAAAATTGAAGCCTTTGCTTGAATCGCAAAAGGAACTGGGATTTGAACTGTTACCCTTTCAGACATTTGAACCTGATGTTTGCCTGATGGTGGGGGATCTGCCAGAAATCAGCAGAGTGTATCGGGATGAACGGCTAAATCCTATCAGGCTTTTAGCAGATCCAGACATTTGTAACAGATTGCAAGATGAACTGAAACCCTATCCTCGTCCGTATATTGGAATCACTTACCGGGCCGGAATTCATAGCGGGGACAGGGTATCAAGAAGTCTGTTTAAGACAATTGATCCACATATGCTCGGACAAACGCTTTGTGGATTTTCTGGAACTCTCATTCTTTTACAAAGGCATCCAGAAAATCAGGAAATTCTGGAACTGGAAGAGGGTTTTAAGGGAAAAATATTACGGTATGAAAAGTTGAATCAGGATTTGTTATCCATGCTTGCCATGCTTAATATTCTTGATGAATACATCTGTGTATCTAACACCAATCTTTATCTAAGGGAGAGTCTTGGTCTTTTGTCGAGGGTTCTGATTCCTCATCCGCCTGAATTTCGCTGGGGTCTGGGGGAGCAATCACCCTGGATTAGACACACAAAAATTTATAGACAAAATTCTGCAAAAATCTGGGATAACTGTCTTGATTTATTGAGAAAGGATTTGGAAGGGATCTATGTCTGAGTGGGAGATGCTGCAAAAAGGAATCTTGCATCACCGCAAGGGGGAATATGATCAGGCCAGGACAGAGTATCAGGCAATTTTATCAAAAAACAGGGAACATGCCGATGCCAATCACCTGCTTGGACTTCTACTTTTACAGACAAATGAGGTAGATCAGGCAGAAACATTTGTTGAGTTGGCATTAAAGCAGAATAAGAAGAATTCAGATTATGCCAAAACTCTGGCTCAGATATTTTTCAAAAAAAATCAGGCATCCAGGGCTTTAGGCCTTCTTGATAGATACAATCCACCCAATACGCAGATGGACAAGGTTCAATGGTATGGATTAAGAGGGGATTTGGCCTACATCTTAGGCCGCGCTTCTCAGGCCATGGTTGACTATGAAAAAGTCTTGGCACTCGAACCTGAGAATCAGGCTGTGCTTCTTAATCTTGGTATTTTGTATACTCAAAAGAAACGATTTTCTGAAGCGGAAGCTTTGCTTTCAAAGGCCCTGATTTATAACCCCCAATCTCTTGATGTAGAAAAGGCAATTGCCTGCCTTAATCAAATCAATGGGAATCTTCATCTTTGTGCCAGTCAGTTTATGCAGGTGTTTCAGAAAGACCCCAGGGATCTGAGTAGTGCCCAAAATGCATCTATGGCACTACTTGCACTCGGGGATTTTAAAAACGGATGGGACTATTATCGGCTACGGTCCAGTGTGTTAGTAAACGGTGGAACTGTGCAGCCTGATGTTGGACCGGATTTCTCTTTTAGTGGCAAATCAGTTTGTATCCTTCGCGAACAGGGTCTGGGGGATGAGCTGTTTTTTATGCGTTTTGCACCTCAGTTGATCCGAGCAGGTGCCGTTCGGGTTTTTTATCAAAGCGATTCCAAGGTTTTAAGTGTATTAAAGAGGGCTTTGCCACAGGTTGAGATTGACACAGATTTTTCTCATAAGCATTTTGATGTCCGTGTTTCCCTGGGCGATTTACCATATTTACTGTTTCATCAAAATCTGCCAAAAACCCCGGAATCTCTGAAGGTAAAACCTTTGTCAGAACATGTGGAGCAGGTTTTAAAGAGATGGCCTCCGTTAACATCTGCTCCATGGATTGGCTTGACCTGGAGAGCAGGGGGGCAGCCAGCCGGGGAAGCCCAAAAAACTCGCTGGCTGGAAAAAGAAATTCCGTTAGAGCATATCCGAAATCTGATTGTTTCTCTTAAACGGCCTGTTCTTGTTTTACAAAGAAATCCCGAGCCTAAGGAATTGGCCTTACTTCGATCTCTTTGTGAAAGAGAAGGGCTTCTGTTTTTGGATTTAAGCCCCGTGAATGAAGATATTGAGATGATGCTGGCTGTTTTAAGTCTGGTACAGGATTATGTCTGTGTCAGCAATACCAATGTTCATTTGCGGGAAATGTTAGGCAAACCTACTCATGTGTTAGTGCCGTTTCCCCCAGAATTTCGTTATCAGGTTGCTTCGCATACCAGTCCCTGGTTTTCTTCTGTCAAAGTTTACAGACAACAAGTTCTGGGCAGCTGGTTTGAGGCTTGTGAACAGCTAAAGGAAAATTTATCATGAAAACAATTCCCATTTTTATCGGTTTTGACCCAAGAGAAACCGTGGCTTACCATGTTTTGTGTCAAAGCATACTGGCTCGGGCTACCATGCCAGTTTCCATTACTCCCATTGCTTTAGGGCATTTAAAGGAAGTTTTTCGTCGTGAAATACACCCTTTGCAGTCCACCCAGTTTTCCTTCTCACGGTTTTTAGTACCCTGGTTATCTGATTATGAAGGCCATGCCATTTTTATGGACTGTGACATGATGGTTCTGGATGACATTAAAAATTTGTGGAATCTCAGAAGCCAGGATTTTGCAGTTCAGGTAATAAAACATGGGCACATTCCCCGGGAGGAAATCAAGTTTCTGGGAGCAGTCCAAACTAAATATGAGAAGAAAAACTGGTCCTCAGTAATGCTTTTTAATAACCAGAAGTGCAAATCATTGACACCTGATTATGTTAATTCTGCTTCAGGCCTTCAGCTGCATCAGTTTCACTGGTTAGAGGGAGATCATTTAATAGGGGAGTTACCACATCGCTGGAACCATTTAGTGGGTTATGATGAAAAAAACCCCGATGTTTCCAATGTTCACTTTACCCTTGGGGGACCCTATTTTGAGGAGTATAAGGATTGTGAATATTCCAGGGAATGGAATCTTGAGTTGCAATCCCTTTTGAAGGCTGAGCAAAGGCAAAAAAAATAGCCATGGATTCCAGAAACGGATTCCATGGCCAAATAGTATTTATTTAAACGAAGCCAATTTTCAAAATGTGGGGGCCAAAATACCCATTTTAGCCCCCGAATCTTCCGGTTATCCCAGAAGCTGCAAGGCCTGTTGTGGGAGAGCCTTGGCCTGAGCAAGCTGAGTTGTACCAGCCTGGATCAGGATCTGATTCCTGGTGAAGGTCACAGTTTCCATAGCCACATCCACATCACGAATCTTGGATTCGGTGGACTGCAAGTTAGTTGAAGTCACAGTGAGGTTGTTTACGGTTGAATTAAGTCTGTTTTGTAATGAGCCTAGCCTTGAGCGTTCCGAGGAGATTTTATTGACTGCAACATCAATTGCTCCAAGTGCCCTGGTAGCCGATCGAACATTGGTGACATCAAGACCCTTCAGGCCCAAGGCCTCAGAAGTAGTGTTGATGAGTCCAAATTTGACAGCCTGATTCTGGTTGGCTCCAATTTGAAAGTTTAAAGTTCTGTCGGCGACATGCACCCTGTACTGCGTTTGACCATTACCTTGTACCGATTGGGACATATTGATACCCAAAGCAGCCAGACCATTACCAATGGAGGCCTGCGCAGTTGGCGAAGTCCCAGGCCCAGCATAGGTAGATAAAACGATTCTGGCATCTTTTCCGGCCGAGCGGCTGACAAAATCCAGTCTTCCACCAGCATCAAACTCATACCCAACATCTGTATTACCTAGTGCTGAGGCATCTAGTTTAGCTGCGATGGACTGTCTTGACATGGTAAAGGGAATTGTGGGTCCATAGTTGACAGGGCTGCCGCTTGCTGGGCGAGCCCAGATACTGATTGGCCCAGAGCTTGCACCATTGGCATCCTGAATAGAAATCTGTACAGCTCCCGCAAATGTGAACCCAATATCCTTGGCTGTCTCAGCTGTTTTTCCAATCATTACAGCAGCGTTGCCACCACTGCCGGAACTGGCCGCACCACTGGTAAAGCCTAAAGGCAGAGAAGAACCAAGGTTAGAGGTGAAGGATAATCTGGAATCTGTACCTGTTTCAGTACTGGTTAACTCCAGTCTGCCCTGAGAGTTCACCGAGGCTGTTGCTTTCACATTGTTGTTGGCAAAAAAGGTATTAAATGCCGTTGTCAATGACAAAGCAGATACGGTGGTGTTGGAGCGGAAATACAGCATATTTGCAGCAGCACCAGTTGCCGGACTGCCGTTTAAGTCACCATCATGCACATTGATTCGCAGGTTCTGGCCCCCAATGGTGATACCATTAGTTACATCAACAGATCCAGTAAGAACAGCAGCTGTCCCACCGGAACCTGTCTGAACCCCACTTGTCAGACCAAGAACATCGGTTGCGGCCTGGTTTGCCAAAATAGAAACAGCACCCGATGTACCAGTTCTTGCTGAAGTTAACTGTAAATCATAACCATTAAAAGAGGCTACAATCCCAGGACGGCTGGCAATAGGCTGTACAGCAATAGCGGCATTGATAATATTGGCAATGGAGTTTTTGGTGTAGGTTCTACCGGCTGTTAAAGTCACAGTGATCCTTGCAGTTCTTCCTTGACCACCAGCAGTGTGCTGACTGGCTGAGTTTGTATCTGCAAGGGTGAAAATCACATTAGTATTACCAATAACAATTGCATCAGAGCCCTGAACTGTTCCATCAATTCTGGCCTGAGAGGCCAATTGAAAGTTCAGATCAAGTCCGCCAATCACACCAGTTGCGGTTGAGCTGGTGGTATTAGCAGATACAGTTGCTCCGCCTCCGATTTGAGCGGCACTAACATTAAAGGCAGCAGATTCAGCTTCTGTAGTAATTTCAAGACCTAGAGCCTTGATAAAATCCTCTTCGGCAGCTATGGCCACTTCTCCAGATGCACCTTCACGGCCTGATTCAAAAATCAACTGGCCAGTTCTATTGTTAAACGCAACAGTTGAGCCGGTCAGTCCCAGACCACCATCCTGAATGGATGCAGTAATTTTAGATTCCATGGCACTAGCTAGACCAGCCAGAGTCATATCACCAGATACAGTGATAGATGTTTTTTCCCCGTTGCCGCGCAGTGTAACAACTACAGGCTGTTCCAAAACATTGTTGCCATCATTGTCATAAAAAGTAGCCAGATCCTGCAGGCTTGTAGCAGTAGTAGCCAGTTCTCCAGTGTCCTTATTCGTAAGAATATTGGACTGCTGTACCTGTCGAGTTCCAGCCTGAGCCAATCGAAGATTCACATCGTAATCTCCGGCAGCCAGACCAGCTTCACCAGACTGATATGCTTTTAACCCTACTCCGTTGGTAGTGACCAAGGCATTGGCAGATCCATCCAGTAATTTTTTGGTATTAAATTCAGTGGTTAATGCAATTCTGTCCACTTCATCCACCAATTGGTCAACCTCTTTTTGAATTTCCAGACGATCGTTAGTCGTTAGAGCATCATCCTGAGATTGAATTGCAAGCTCGCGCATACGGTTTAACATAGACGCGTCTTCGTTTAGAGCACCCTCAGCTGTCTGGATCAAGGAAATACCGTCCTGTGCATTCAGGATGGCTCGATTTAAACCACGAATCTGACCCCGAAGCTTTTCTGAAATTGTCAGACCAGCTGCGTCGTCAGCCCCACGGTTAATCTTCAAACCTGATGAAAGCCTTTCAATGGATCTGCTAAGTCCACTGTTGGTTTTGTGCAGGTTGCCTTGAGCCGTTAAAGCTGCGATGTTGTTGTTGATTCTGAAACCCATGTGTATCCTCCCTGGATTCTATCTGTTCATCCGTGAACAGTTATCAAGCCACCCATAGCCCAGAAACACAGTGTTTCTGGATTAAATCTATGGAAATAGGCGCGTTAAAAAAGGGAATCATCTCTATACCTCATGTATGGTTTCAACTGACTTGTGTACACGGCATTCAGCGGGCTCCTTGCGAAGCCCGCTGACTTAAGCTACTTCATTATCCCTGAAGTAACTGGAGGGCCTGTTGTGGGAGAGCCTTGGCCTGAGCAAGCTGAGTTGTACCAGCCTGGATCAGGATCTGATTCCTGGTGAAGGTCACAGTTTCCATAGCCACATCCACATCACGAATCTTGGATTCGGTGGACTGCAAGTTAGTTGAAGTCACAGTGAGGTTGTTTACGGTTGAATTAAGTCTGTTTTGTAATGAGCCTAGCCTTGAGCGTTCCGAGGAGATTTTATTGACTGCAACATCAATTGCTCCAAGTGCCCTGGTAGCCGATCGAACATTGGTGACATCAAGACCCTTCAGGCCCAAGGCCTCAGAAGTAGTGTTGATGAGTCCAAATTTGACAGCCTGATTCTGGTTGGCTCCAATTTGAAAGTTTAAAGTTCTGTCGGCGACATGCACCCTGTACTGCGTTTGACCATTACCTTGTACCGATTGGGACATGTTGATACCAAGAGCAGCTATAGCATTACCAATGGAGGCTTGGGGTGTTGGGCCTGGTAAAACAGAAGCATAAGTGGACAGAACAATTCTGGCATCTTTACCAGCAGAGCGACTGACAAAATCAAGTCTTCCGGCGGCATCAAACTGATAGGTCACATCGGTGTTCTGAAGCCCTGAGGCATCCAGCTTGGCCGCAATAGACTGCTTAGACATGGTAAATGGCACATTGGCTGCATAATTTGCTGTGACACCACTTTCTGGTCTGGCCCAGAGGCTGATTGGCCCTGAACTTGCCCCATTGGCATCCTGAATGGATAACAGCACGGCACCAGCAAAGGTAAAACCAATATCTTTGGCACCTTCCCCTGTTCTACCAGTGTAGATAGCAGCTACTCCACCCTCACCGGTATTATTTGCACCGGAAACAAAACCAAGAGAATTGAGGTTTCCTAAGTTCGAGAAGATTGATAGTCGGGAATCTGTTCCGGTTTCGGTGCTGATAAGTTCAAGTCTTCCCGAGCTGTTGATTGAGGCTGTGGCCTTAATATTGTTGTTCGAGAAAAAGGTATTAAAGGCAGTGGTCAGTGATATCGAAGAAACTGTTGTGTTGGAACGAAATACCAGGGCATTGCCAGAGGTAAGGTCAGGACCATTCATATCTCCATCTTTTACAGTCAGTTGGATATTTTGCGCACCAATGGTCACCCCATTAGTAACATCAACTGAACTTGTCAGCATGGCCGCAGTACCCCCGGTACCTACCTGAATCCCAGTAGTAAGCCCTAAAACATCAGAGGCGGCCTGATTAGCCAGAATCGAAATGGAAGCAGAAGAACCTGTTCGGGAAGATGTTAACTGCAAATCATATCCGCTAAAGGTAGCAATAATTCCCGGACGGCTGGCCAGACCCTGGGCATTGATGGAGTTATTGATAATATTGGCAATAGAAGTTTTGGTATAGGTTCTCCCAGCTGTTAAAGTCACAGTGACCCTTTCTGTTCTTCCTAATATATGAGCGGTATGCTGAGAGGCTGAGTTTGTATCTGCCAGGGTGAAAATCACATTGGTGTTGCCTATGACAATTACATCCTGTCCCTGTACTGTACCATCCACTCTGGCCTGGGAAGCAAGCTGGAACTGAAAGTCGAGCCCATTAACAGCACCTGTGGCTGTGTCACTGGTGGTATTGACGGACTGCACATCGGCAGCGGTTCCACCAACTTTTCCGGCTGTGATTGTATAGGCGGCTGCATCAGCATTGGTAGTAATTTCAAGTCCAAGAGCCTTAATAAAATCCTCTTCGGCAGCCAGGGCAATCTCACCGGCGGCACCTTCGCGACCAGATTCAAAAATAATCTGTCCATTTCTTTCATCAAATGCAAAGGTAGAGCCAGTTAAACCCAAACCACCATTTTGAATAGATGCGGTGATTTTAGATTCAAAGGCAGAGGACATTTGAGCTAGAGTCATGTCTGCAGACACTGTCACAGAAGTCTTCACTCCATTTCCTCTGACCGTAACAATCATGGGCTGCTCCAAAACAGCGTTTCCATCGTTGTCGTAAAAGGAAGTCAAATCCTGAAGCCTTGTGTTTTTAGTAGCAAGCTCCAATGTGTCTTTATTGTTTAGAATGTTGGATTGCTGTACCTGTCTGGTGCCAGCTTGAGACAGCCTCAGGTTGATATCATAATCACCGGCAGACATACCAGCATCCGATGTTTGAAAGGCTTTTAATCCCTGTCCGTTGGTGGTTACCAGGGCATTAGCAGAACCATCCAAGAGTTTTTTAGTGTTAAATTCTGTGGTCAGAGCAATTCTGTCCACCTCATCCACTAACTGGTCTACTTCTTTCTGGATTTCCAGTCTGTCGTTTGTGGTCAGGGCATCATCCATAGACTGAATGGCTAGTTCCCGCATACGATTTAACATGGAAGCATCTTCGCTTAATGCTCCTTCTGCGGTTTGAATCAGGGAAATTCCATCCTGGGCATTCAGAATGGCACGGTTAAGACCACGAATCTGTCCGCGAAGTTTTTCAGAAATTGTCAATCCGGCGGCATCATCTGCCCCACGATTGATTCTCAAACCACTGGACAACCTCTCAATTGAGGTGTTCATCATGTTCTGAGTTTTGCCAAGATTGGCGTTAGCAGTTAAAGCGGCGATGTTGTTGTTAATGCGAAAACCCATGGTATCCTCCTTGATGCTGGGTTCATCTGATCTTCCGTGATCAGAATTTTCATACTTTAAATGTCTTTTTTTGTTTGAACTTCCTTAGAAACATCCAGTTTCAAACAACTAATTGTTAGAAGTCTCCTATTATGTCGTCATTCCTATTTCAGGAGATTAAGTTAATTTAAGTCGATTTATATTAAATATGATTCACTTTCTTTGATTTTCTCTGTTTTTTGCCTAAAAATAGCCATTTTAAGAAAAAAAAGCCCCCTGAAAAATATCAGGGGGCCAACAAAATCAAATTATATTGGTTTCAGAATCGATTATAGGAAATTATCCCAGAAGCTGTAGAGCTTGCTGTGGTAGAGCTTTGGCCTGAGCCAATTGAGCTACACCAGCTTGCAGGAGAATCTGGTTTCTGGTAAACATTACTGTTTCCATAGCCACATCTACATCACGAATCTTGGATTCGGTAGACTGCAGATTGGTAGAAGTTACAGTCAGGTTGTTTACCGTGCTACCCAAACGGTTCTGCAAGGAACCCAACTTCGAGCGCTCGCTTGAAATCAGATTTACAGCACTGTCAATGGTGGACAATGCTCTGGTAGCAGAACGAACATTGGTCACATCAAGACCAACAAGACCAAGGGCTTCAGCACTGGTATTGATTACACCAAACTGAATAGCCTGACCTGCGTTAGCCCCAACCTGGAAGTTAAGGGATCTGTCAGCAATGTGAATTCTGTACTGAGTCTGCCCACTGCCCTGTACTGATTGGGAAGCGTTGATTCCCAAAGCTGCAGTCATGTTGGAAATGGTCTGAGCAGCAGTAGGTGCAACTCCAGTTGTCACAGTTGCTTGCTGAGTAGACAGTACCACTCTGGCATCTTTCCCAGCTGAGCGAGAATAGAAATCCAGCCTTCCACCAGCATCAAACTCATAGGCTACATCGGTGTTACCCAGTGAAGACGCATCGAGTTTGGCGGCTATGGATTGCCTTGACATCGTAAACGATGTGGTGGCACCCAAAGCTGCTGTTGAGGCTAATGAACCATTGGAAGGACGAGCTGTAAGGCTGATTGCTCCTGAGCTGGCTCCATTGGCATCCTGAATTGAAATCTGTACAGCACCAGCAAAGGTAAATCCAATGTCCTTGGCAGTTTCAGCAGTCCTTCCAGTAATTACTGCCGCGTTTCCACCACTACCTGAAGCGGCAGCACCACTAGTAAAGCCTAAAGGCAGGGAAGAACCAAGATTTGAGGTAAAGGATAGTCTGGAATCAGTACCGGTTTCTGTACTTGTCAGTTCAAGTCTACCCTGGGCATTCACGGATGCTGTTGCTTTTACATTGTTGTTGGCAAAAAATGTATTAAAAGCAGTTGTCAAAGACAGAGCAGTTACGGTTGTATTAGAGCGGAAGTACAACATATTTGCACCGGCACCAGTTGCTGGACTGCCGTTTAAATCACCATCGTGAACATTGATCCTGAGATTCTGTCCACCAATGGTAACCCCATTAGTTACATCAACAGAGCCTGTTAATGTAGCTGCGGTTCCACCACTGCCAGTCTGAATTCCACTGGTTAAACCAAGAACCTGAGTTGCTGCTGCATTGGCCAGAATGGAAACAGCACCAGAGGTACCAGTTCGAGCCGAAGTCAGCTGCAAATCATAACCACTAAATGAAGCTACAATTCCAGGACGGCTGGCAGCACCCTGCAAAGCAATAGTGTTATTGATATGAGTTGCAATGGATGCTTTTGTGTAGGTTCTGCCAGCAGTTAATGTGACAGTTACGCGAGCAGTTCTTCCAGAGCTGCCTGCCGTATGCTGGCTGGCGGAATTGGTATCAGCTAATGTGAAGATCACATTTGTGTTACCAATTACAATTACATCAGAACCTTGAACAGTGCCATCAATTCGAGCAGAGCTTGCCTGATCAAACTGAAAATCCAGTCCACCAAGAACTCCAGCAGCACGATTGGAGGTTGTACCAGCTGAGGTTACAACTCCAGTGGCAATGTTTCCAGCACTTACAGTAAAGGCGGCAGCAGCTGATTCCACGGTGGTTTGAATCCCTAAAGCGATCAATACACCTTCATTACCAGCAATTGCGATTTCCCCGGGAGCACCTTC
>JACFNL010000063.1:20159-20693 GCA_019454875.1 Candidatus Cloacimonadota bacterium
AGTATCTGACCTGTTGAGTTACTGAAAGCAACTGTAGAGCCCACAAGTCCAAGGCCACCATCTTCTTTGCTGGCTGTAACTGCATTTTCTAAAGTAGAGGCCAGAGAAGCCAAGGTCATATCCTGAGAAATGGTTACTGTCGTTTTGGCTCCATTACCCCTTAAAGTAAGCTGGGTAGAACCATTCAATACATCATTGCCTTCAGAATCATAAAAGGAAGCAATGTCCTGAAGTTTATCTGTGCTGGCCGCAACTGTTCCACCATCTCGCAGAGTCAGAATGTTGGAAGCCTGAGCTTGCCTTGTTCCAACCTGAGTCTGGCGCAAAGTTACATCATAATCACCAGCTGCAAGACCGGAGTCTCCTACCTGAAACATTTTCAGACCGGAGCCATTGGCTGTTACTAAAGAGTTAGCTGAGCCATCGAGCAGTTTTTTGGTGTTAAACTCTGTTGTTTTGGAAATTCTGTCTACTTCATCCACTAACTGATCGACTTCTTTTTGAATTTCCAGTCTGTCATTGGTGGTTAAAGCA